>NZ_JBHVXZ010000005.1:118731-165965 GCF_042881395.1 Amycolatopsis sp. NPDC058278
ACATAGGGATCTTTCAACCCCCCCTTTTGTTGTATCTTGTCGCCGGGGGGGGGGGGCGCGCCGGGGGGGCGCCACCACCGATCCACCGAGGGGAAACCGATGCACCCACGCGGCCGAACGAGGCTCACCGCTCTTTCCGTCACCCTGCTCGCGGGCGGTCTGCTGACCGCGACCCCCGCCGAGGCACTGTCCGGTGGCACGGTGGTGCCCGTCGGCACCCACCCGTTCCTCGCCCGGATCGCCACGCCGACGAAGGCGTGCTCGGGCGCCCTGGTCGACCCGTCCTGGATCCTCACCTCGGCGACCTGCCTGCCGGCGACGGACTCCGGCGCTCCCGTCGAGGCCGCGACCGTCGCGGTCGGCGACGTCGACGTGAGCACCGGCGCGGGCTTCACCGCGAAGCTGACGAAGGTCGTGCGCCGCACGGACCGGGACGTCGTCCTGGCGAAGCTGGACAAGCCGGCGACCGGTGTCCCGCAGATTCCGCTGGGTACCACCGCGCCGCAGGCCGGGGAAACCCTGCAGGTGGCCGGGTTCGGCCGGACCACCACCGAATGGGTGCCGGCGCGGCCGCGCGTCGCGCCGTTCACCGTCTCGGGCGTCAACGGCTCCACCGTGTCGGTCTCCTCGGCGAACGGCACCGACGCCTGCAAGGGCGACGCGGGCGGTCCCGCGTTCCGCGTGTCGGGCGGCACCGCCCAGCTGGTGGCCCTGAGCAGCACGTCGTGGCAGCACGGCTGCCTCGACGTCACCGAAACCCGCCAGGGCGGCACGGAAACCCGCGTCGACGACCTCGGCGACTGGATCCGGAAGCAGATCGTGCCGACGCCGGTGTCGTGCCCGGCCGGCGCGCCGATCTGGGCCGCCCGCGCCGACGGCGGCCTCTGGCGCTACGTCCACCTCGGTCCGGCCGACGGCGCGGTCAGCTGGACGCAGGCGAGCGCCCCGGACGGCTCGGGCTGGACCGGCCGCGTGCTGGCCGGCAAGGACGGCGTGATCTGGGACATCCACCGCCACAACAGCGCGGGCGACCCGTACCCGGACGGCACCTTGAAGCGGTGGGTCTACTCGACCGGCAGCGGCTTGGGCGGCGGTGGCCAGGTCGGCAGCGGCTGGGACCGCTACCTGACGAACGAGTACAAGAACCGGATCACCGTCGACGAGAAGAACCGCATCTTCATGATCGACGACCAGGGCCGGCTGAAGTACTACCTCTGGGACGACGCGACGGGCTGGTGGGTCAACGGCGCCGGCGACGTCCTCGACACCGGCTGGTCCCGCTTCGACTCGATCACCGCGGCCGGCGACGGCGTGCTGTACGCGCGCAAGCCGGGCGGCGAACTGTTCCGCTTCAAGTACGACTTCGCCGCGTCGGCGTGGACCCAGCGTGACAAGCCGGCCGGCGCCGGCTGGCAGATGTTCAGCGAGATCTTCTCGCCGGGCGGCGACATCCTCTACGGCCGCGGCAGCACCGGCACCAGCCCCTTCGACGGCCAGACCGGCCCGGTGCTGCGCTGGTACCGCTACTACGACAACACCGACACGTGGGCCCCGTCGGGCCCGGACCACATGGGCGTCACGATCGGCTCGGGCTGGAACACCGAGATCCACGTGACCGCCGCACCGGACTCCTGCCGCCTGAGCGGCTGACCCCGGCCCCCACATCGAGGAGAGATTCGATGCGTTCGCGCACCCCGTCGAGACTCACGGCGGTTTCGGCCGCCCTGCTGGCCGCCACCGCGGCCGGCATCGTCCCCGCGTCGGCCGTCTCCGGCGGAACCGGGACCGACGCCTACGGTTTCGCGGCCAGACTGACCGCCGAGGGCCGGGCTTGCAGCGGCGCGCTGGTCGCACCCGGCTGGCTGCTCACCGCGGCGAGCTGCTTCCCGGAGAACCCGCAGGGCGGCGTCCCCGCCAAGGCCACGACGGCGCTCGTGGGCCGCCCGGGCCGCACCGCGAAGGTGACCGACGTCGTCGTCCGCGCCGATCGCGGGGTCGCGCTGGCCCGCCTCGACACCACGTTCACCGACGTCCCGGCGGTGGCGCTGCCTGCGACGTCACTGGTGGTCGGGGAGCCGCTGCGGCTCATCGGCTACGGCCGCACGTCGACCGAGTGGGTGCCGGACCAGCCGCACTCCGCGGTCTTCACCAGCGCGGCGGGGGCCACCGGCACGCTCACGCTGACCGGCGCGAACGGCGCGGACGCGTGCAAGGGCGACGCCGGCGGCCCGGTCATCCGCGAGATCGGCGGCGTCACCGAGCTGTTCGCGGTGGCCTCGACGTCGTGGCAGCACGGTTGTTTCGGCGAAACCGAGACGCGCCAAGGCACCACCGCCCAGCGCATCGACGACCTCTACCGGTGGATCCGCGGGCAGGTCCTCGCGCCGACCGCCAGGGGCGGCAACCACAGCGTCACCGTCTCGTGGTCACCGCTGCGCCTGGAGGACCAGGCCACCTACACCGTCTACGGCAGCACCGACCCGCAGGTGCCGACCGACGCGGCGCACCTGCTCGGCGAGACCACGGCGACCTCGTACGTCCACACGTCGTTGCCCGCGAAGCAGACCTGGTACTACCGGGTCACCGCGCGCCCGTCCCGGGGGAGCTCGAGCGAACCGAGCGCCACCGTCTCGGCCACGACGACGGCCCGGTCGGCCGGCGACTTCACCGGCGACGGCAAGGACGACATCGCCACCTTCACCCGCGGGACCGCCGGGGACGCCTTCGCCGCGGCCTCGGACGGCACCAAGTTCGTCGGCACCACCCAGCAGTGGAACGACAACCTCGCGTTCGACACCGAAATCCCGCTGAGCGGCGACTTCAACGGCGACGGCAAGGTGGACGCGATCGTCTTCAAGCGCGGCACGAGCGGCGACGTCGTGGTCGCCCTGTCCGACGGCACCAAGTTCGGCACGCCGGCGCTCTGGCACGACTACTTCGGCATCCAGGCCGAAGTCCCCGCCGTGGGCGACTTCAACGGCGACGGCAAGGACGACATCGCCCTGTTCGTCCGCGGCACCGCCGGCGACGTCTACGTCGCCCTCTCCGACGGAACCAAGTTCGGCACCTCCACGCTCTGGCACGGCAACTTCGGCTTCAACGACGAGCAGCCCGCCGTCGGGGACTTCAACGGCGACGGCAAGGACGACATCGCCGTCTTCGCCCGCGGCACGAGCGGCGATGTGTTCGCCGCCCTCTCCGACGGAACCAAGTTCACCGGCACCAGCGTCAAGTGGCACGACTACTTCGGCATCCAGAACGAAGTCCCCGCCGTCGGCGACTTCAACGGCGACGGCAAGGACGACATCGCCCTGTTCGTCCGCGGCTCCGCGGCCGACGTGTTCGTCGCGCTCTCCGACGGAACCAAGTTCGGCACCAGCGCCAAGTGGCACGACAACTTCGCCTACAACAGCGAAGTTCCCGTCCCGCGGGCGATCACGGTCCTGTGAGCGTGCCCGCCCCCGGGACCGCGTCCCGGGGGCGGGTTACCGACTTCGGTAGGTTCCGAAAATCCTTCACGGCTTTTACGTTGGGCTGGTCGTCCCGTTCGGGACGGATATCCGGATCACCTGGGCCGAAGGGCATTTTCATGCGAATGTCGAGGGCTGTAGCCGCGGTGGGTGCGGCCGCCGCGGCGCTGAGTCTGGTCTCAGCGGGGGTGGCGGACGCCCAGCAGGACATCATCGGCGGGAGCACGGTCTCCTCCGCGCCGTGGGGCGCCCAGATCTACTGGAACAACGTGACGACGTACGGCGGTTTCGAGTGCTCGGGGACGATCATCGCCCCGCAGTGGGTGCTCACCGCCCGGCACTGCCTGAACTCGCCGGGCATGCACGTCAAGGTCGGCAGCGTGACGCTGCAGCAGGGCACCAACGCAGGCGTCGACCAGCAGAAGGCCTCCCCGAACGGGGACATCGCCCTGCTGCACCTGACGACGGCGGTCAACACAACGTACATGAAGCTCGGCACGGGCAACCCGCCGACCGGGTCGACCAACCAGATCTACGGCTGGGGCCGCACCCAGGGCAGCAGCCCGCCGTCGAGCACCCTGAAGACGGCCAACGTGCGCGTGACGGGCCTGAGCTCGGACGCCTACGGCGGCACGGCGATCGCCAGCCAGGGCATCAACGGCTCGGCGTGGCACGGCGACTCGGGCGGCCCGCAGCTGTCCAACGGCGTCCAGGTCGGGGTCTGCTCGACGGGCAGCAACTCCGGCTCGAACCCGCAGGGCACGCAGAACTACGCGAGCATCGCCTCCAGCCGCAGCTGGATCCGCACCACGACCGGCGTCTGAGCACCGGACCGCGTGCCGGCCTCCCCCCCGGGCGGCCGGCACGCGGCATACTCGCGGCATGAAATTCCGCACGACGGTCGCGAGCCGCGGCGGGCAGTTCCTGGTACCGCTCAGCGCCGAGAACCGGCAGCGGCGTGTCGCCAAGGTGCTCACCGACCTGCGGGCCGGGAAGTAGTAGTCAGTCCACAAGGGACGCCCGCAGCGCCGCCTTGTCCGGTTTCCCCGACGGCGCCACCGGAACCGACGCCACGAAACTGAACCGCGCCGGGACCGCCGCCTCCCCCAGTTCGGCCGCCACCGCCTTGCGCACCTCACCCAGGTCCGGCTCGCGGCCCGGCACCGGGACCACGAACGCGTGCGCCGCCTCGCCCGTCCGCGCGTCCGGAACAGCCACGACGTAGGCCTGGTCGACGTCCGGGCACGCGGC
Organism: Amycolatopsis sp. NPDC058278; assembly: GCF_042881395.1. Classification (NCBI taxonomy): domain Bacteria; kingdom Bacillati; phylum Actinomycetota; class Actinomycetes; order Pseudonocardiales; family Pseudonocardiaceae; genus Amycolatopsis; species Amycolatopsis sp. NPDC058278. The sequence continues at coordinate 123,453 of NZ_JBHVXZ010000005.1, forward strand.
GATCGCCCGCTCGATCGGGCCGGTGTAGTGGATGATCGCGTTCACGATCACGACGTCGCGCGCGCGGCCGGACAGGTGCAGGTAGCCCGCCGGGTCGAGGTGCCCGAGGTCCTGGGTGCGCACCCAGCCGTCGCGCAGCACCTCGGCCGTGGTGGCCTCGTCACGCCAGTAGCCGGCGAACGCCGACGGCGTGCGCACCCACACTTCACCGTCACGCACCGCGATTTCCACCGTGTCGCACGCCTTCCCGACCGAGCCGAGCCCCTCGTCGGCGCGGCAGATCGTCAGCATCCCCGTCTCGGTCTGCCCGTACGCGTGGTGCATCGCGGGCCCGATCCGCTCGGCCGCCTCGGCGAGCTTGTGCGGCGGCACCGGCGAACCGGCCACGATCAGCCTCCGCAGGCAGCTCAGGTCGACGTCCGAGCCGCGCAGCACGTCGAGCATCTGGTGCAGCCGCGGCACCGTGGTGAGCGCCGCCGTGATGCCCAGCCGCGGCAGCACGCCCGGGAAGTCCGGCGGTCCCTCGGGGATCACCGCCGTGCCGCCCGCGAACAGGCACACCCCCAGCTGCTCGACCATCACCGCGCTGGCCAGGGAGCCGAACAGCAGGTACCGACTGAATCCCGCGCCCAGCCGCTCGTGCGCCGAGCCCGACACCGGCGGCCGCCAGACCCGGCCTTCGGTCAGCGCGCGGTAGCGGTACGCCACGCCCTTCGGGACACCGGTGCTGCCGCTGGTGAACACGACCGTCGCGATGTCGTCGAGCCGTCCCTGCGGCACCGGCTCGGTGTGGCGGGCGAGCAGGGACGGCCCCACCCGCAGCACCGGCACTCCCGCGTCCACCGGTTGTTCCGCATCGGTGACCAGGGCGTCGACGTCGCGGAGGATGTGCCGCAGCTGCGCCTCGGGCAGCCCGGGCCGCACCGCGACCGCGCGGGCGCCGAGCACGTGCACCGCGACGAGCGCGGCGAACCCCTCCGGCGTGACGGCGGTGGCCAGCCCGACGCCGTCGCCCGGCCCGAGCCCGACCGCCCGCAGGCCCGCGGTGAACCGGCCGATCAGCTCCCGCAGGTCGCCGCGGGTGGTCACCCGGGCGCCGTGTTCGAACGCGGGGACTTCCGGAGCGCGTTCCAGCTCGTCCAGGAGTGCCTGCGGGTGGACCATCGTGACCGCCTCTCGCCCGGGGGCGTCCGGTCTACCGGGCGGATCTCAGAATTTCGGCAGAAACGACCTGCTCCCTCCGCGGGAGCGATCGCAGCGACAGCGTGCCCGCGACGGCGAGCGCCGCGATCAGGCCGGTGGCGGCGGCGAGCGTCCAGAAGTCCGGGTGCACGATGGACTGGCCGCGCTCGGCCTGCCAGGTGAGCAGCGCGATCAGCCCCGCGTAGCCGGCGCCCGTGGTCCGGACCAGCCGGCGGCGGACGACGTCGGACTCGAGCGCCCGGTAGCGGCGGGCCAGCAGGAGCAGCCCGAACGCCACCAGCGGCAGCACCTGCAGGGCGTGGATGCCGACGAAGTGCGGGATCCGCAGGTCCCCGCCGACCGTGCTCCAGCCGACCACCGGCAGCCCGGGGCCGCCGTCCTCGACGCCGACCGAGTGCGCCCCGAACGTCGAGGGCTTGCCGTTCGCCTCGAGCACCGCCTGCTGCGCCGGGGTGGGCGAGAACATCAGCGTCGCGACGTACATCCCCACCACGGCGAGGGCGGCACCCCAGCGCAACGCCGACCGCAGGGCCCGGTCCGGGATGCGCTGGAACAGCAGCAGGACGGCGACGGCGGCGGTCATCAGCCACGCCGTGTACGCCCCGCCGGCAACCAGGTTGTTGATCATGGCGTCCGCCGGCGTCGACTGGTTGAAGTGCAGTGTCCGGCCGCGGACGATGATCTGCCACGCCAGCAGCGTGAAGTCCAGGCCGATGCCCGCGGCGAAGAGCGTCCCGAACCACCAGCCGGCACGGCGGCCGCGGCGCACGTGCGTCAGCAGCCACGCCAGCGTCAGCGCGTACAGCTCGATCGACACGGAGAACTTGAACGGCTTGAGCCAGATCGGCGCGTTGACCAGCGTGCGATCATCGAAGAGGAGTCCGAGCAGCGAGACCGCGCACAGCACCCCCATGGCTCCGGCGAGCACCACCAGCGGGCGGTGCCACGCGCGGAGCGTGACCAGCGGATTTCCCTTGTCTGCCATGGCTTCAAGCCTGGCGCGGGGACGGCGCGGGGTCACTGGAGCGCACCACCGTGCCGCGGTGGGGAAGGCCCTACCACCGCTCGCGTGGGTAATAGTGCCGTCAGTGCGACCGGCAGTTGTGCCGTTTGACCACACTGGCCTCTTTCCTAGCGTGACTTTCACACCGCGCGGACCACCGCGCCAGGGGAATTCGCTTCAGGAAGGAGGTGGCCCGTCGATGTCCAGTCCGGGATTCCAGGCAGATTCCGCTGCCATGACGCGCGCCGTCCAGGGTTTCGAGGAAACCGCGACGAACGCCAAGTCCACGATGGCCAGCTTGGAGTCCGAGCTGACCGAGGCCCTGCGCAACTACAAGGGTGACCAGGCCGTGGCCTTCTGGGACCTCCAGCGGCGACTGCAGGAGAAGATGACCGCCGCGGTGAAGGAGCTCGACACGATGTCGCAGCTCGTGCACACCAGCCACGCGAACTACGGCCGCGGCGACGCCGACGTCCACCAGAGCTTCCAGGGGGTCGGCCACACCCTCGAGGGCTCGGGCGTGCTCCCCCGCCTCAACCCCTGACCCGAGAGGACGCCCACCATGGCCGACGTCGTCGAAATCAACTTCGCCGCGCTGCAGCACAGCTCGGCATCCCTGGCCGCCAAGGCCAAGGCGCTCACCTCGCAGCTGGAGCAGCTGCACCAGAACCTGCAGCCGATCACCGCGACCTGGTACGCCTCCGGCAGCTCCGCCGGTGACGCCGCCCGCCAGGCCGAGACGCGCCTGCGCCAGGCCACCGCGGACATCGTCGCGATCATCGCGCAGTTCGGCGGGAAGGTCGGCGAGGCGCACGACCTCCAGCAGTCGCTGGAGAACCGCAACCAGGGACTGTTCGCGGGCTGATCCGCGCCCCCCAGACGTCGGTCGGCCGGTGCGGGAAACCCCCCGCTCGCACCGGCCGACCGGCTTTCCTCCTGTCCGCAAGTCGCGCCCAGAGAGCCGGGACCGATGCCAGACCAGTCGTACTACGTCCACCTGGAATCGCTGAAGGACTTCGTGCGGGAACTGGAAACCCAGATCCACGCGATGTCGAAACCGAACGACTTCCTGCTCACCCTCGGCGAGGAGCCACTGCTGTTCGGCGAGTTCGGCGAAGCCGGGTCGCTGGCCGACGCCCACCGCGCCGCCGTCTCGGAGATGCAGGGCCTGCTCGACCAGGTCCGCAGCGCGATCGGGTTCGCCCAGGACGTCACCACCACGGTCGCCGACGGTTACTCCAACGCCGACCAGTCGGTGGCCGGGGACCTGCACGCGTCGGGCGCCGTCACCGGCCTGCTCGACCCGGTGCTGGGCCTGCTGGGCGGCGGAGACACGGACGGGAGCCGCAAGGGATGACGAACACCGCGCACACGAACTTCGCCGCGTACAGCCACCAGCAGCTGTACGCGATGCTGCAGGCCGGCGACCCGAACAGCGCGCGGCACGCCGCCGACAAGTGGAAGTCCGCCGCGCTGCACCTGCACGAGCAGGCGCACAACCTCAACTCGGAGCTCACCGAGTTCAAGGACCAGTGGACCGGCGGCGCGGCCGACCAGTACCAGCGGATGATCATCGACCTCGCGAACGGCATCTCGAAGGTGGCGCAGACCGCGGAGGCGATGAACGTGACGCTCGGCGACGCCGCCGACGCGCTGGTGAAGGCCAAGAAGGAAATGCCGCCGCCGGTCGCGGTGCCGGACGTCGCTCCCGCCGACGTCGCGCTCGCGGTGAACCCGCCGCTGCTGCCGCCGGACGCCTCACCCGCCGTCGTGCAGGCCGCGGCGCAACAACGTCAGCAGGCGATCGCGAACGTCGAAGCGCAGCAGGCCGCCGCGAACGCCGCGGGGTCCGCGCACGGCAAAGCCATCGTCGTGATGACCCAGCTCGCCGGGGAGTACACCGTCGCCGAGGAGTCGATCCCGGCTTCGCCGAACGCCGTGCCGACGCCCACCACCCCGCCCGCCGGTGGGGGTGCGGGCAGCGCCGGGTCGCCGGGGCTGGTCGGCAACGGCTTGAGCGGTCCCGGTGTCGTCGTCACCCCCACGGACGGGCACCCGCTGCCCGGTGGTGGCGGCGGGACGACGCTGTCGCCGGGGACGACCGTGCCGACGTCGAACCCGCTGTTCGGCGACATGTTCACCGCCGGGCTCGCCGCGGCTTCGGCCGCCGCGTTCGGCCGGTTCGGCTCGATCATGCCGAAGGTGCCGTCGTGGGCGACCGGCAAGGATCCCAAGGACGACAAGGAAGAACCGCCGGGCACGAAGCTCGGCGGGGGCGGCGCCGGCGTCGAAGGCGGCTCCGGTGGCGGTATCCCGATCGGCGGGGGTGACGCGCCTTCGCTCGGCGGCGGCGGCGCCGGTGTCCCGGTCGGCGGCGGTGGGCTCACCGGCCCCGGCGACGTCCCGGCGGCGCATTCCGGCCTGGCCGGCGACGGCGGCGCGGGCAACGCGCTGAGCGGGCTCGCCGGCGGCGCGGCCGGGGCCGTGGGCGCGGCGGCCGCCAAGGGCGCGATGCCGATGATGCCCATGATGCCGATGGGCATGGGCGGCGGCGGTGACATGGGGTCCGGGCGGCGGATCCCGGCGTGGCTGGTGGAGACGGAGAACGTCTGGGGCCAGTCGGCCCCGGTCGCGCCGCCGGTCATCGGCGAAGACGCCTCCTGATGACGGCGGCGGGCTATCGCGTGACCCCGGCCCGCCTCGACGCGGTGGCCGGCGAGTCCGGCTCCCGCGCCGAGGCGCTTTCGGCGGCGCAGTCGGCGGTGGCGGGCGAGCAGGTGCCCGCCACCGCGTTCGGCCGGGTGAGCGAGTCCGCCGCCGCGGCGAAGACGTTCGAGAAGACCATGACGGAGCTGGGCGGGAAGCTCGGTTCGCACGTGGCGCGGCTGCGGACGATCCAAAGTGGACTCACCGCGTCGGCCGCGGGGTACCGGCGGGCGGACGCGCAGGTCGCCGCGATGTACCGGGCACTGCTGCCCGAGGAGCCGTTGCCCCGTGCGGGAAATCCCGCCGGGATCGGCGGCTCGGCCGACACCGGGGCGTGGGCGCACGCGATCGCGGACAATCGTGTGAAGGTCGCCGACGCGCTGACCGCCGAGCGTGCACGGCTGGCCGCGTTGACCGACGCCGGGGGAATCGCGCGGTCGCAGGCGCGGATCAAGCTTTACGAGGACATTCTCGCTCACGACCGCCAGATCCTCCGGTTCGACCCCTCGGGCAACGGCCGGATCGCCGAGCTCGTCGGGCACATCGAGCCGGGAACGCGGAACGTCGGGCTGTTCGTGCCCGGCGTCAACACGCAGATGGCGAACTTCGACGCCTACGCCGGCCTCGGCCGCAGCCTGGTGGCGGCGGACCCGGCCGGACGCACCGCGGTCGTCGTCTGGGCCGACGGGGTGTTCCCGCAGGGCCCGGTGGCGCAGGGGCCGGACGCGGGGTATGCGCAGGTGATGGCGCCGGACCTCAAGCACTTCGCCGACGACCTGCGCGGCGAGATCGCGAGCCACGCGGGTTCCGACGTCACGCTGACCGCGATCGGGCACAGCTACGGCGGGGCGACGGTCGGGCTCGCCGAGACGCACGGCCTCGACGTCGACCGCGTCCTGCACGTCGAGTCGGCCGGCATGGGCCACGGCGTGTGGTCGCCGGCCGACCTGCCGCCGAGCCAAGCGGGCGTCCAGCGGTTCTCGATGACGGCACCGCTCGACCCGATCGTGCTCGCGCAGGGCGCCGCGTGGGGCCTGGAGTGGACCGGCATCGGCCACGGCGCGGACCCGGACGTCTTCCCCGGCGTCACCGAGCTGGGCACCGGGGACGAGGCCGACGGCTCGCCGCTGTGGGGCGTGTCGTCGCACAACGACGTGCTGAAGCCGGGGTCCGATTCTTGGACGAACATCTACCGCGTCCTCACCGGTGGTGGGAGCGTGGCCCCGTGACCCCGGAACTCCGCGGCTTGGCGGACGAGCTGACCTCGGTGATCGACGACGTCGCGGCGGCCTTCGGCCCGGCGGACCGGACTCTGGACGGCGAGCTGGACTGCGACCCGACCACCCCGGGCCACCTGCTGTGCTGGCAGTACGGCGTCCGCGTGGAGCACCCGGCCGAGCCGGAAACCCGCCTGACGTCCCTCCTCCCGGCGTTGCACGGCGACGGCTGGCAGTCCCAAGACCGCAGCACCCCCGCCGAGCACATCACCCGCTTCACCCGCGACGGCGCGGACTTCACGATCCACGTCGCCCGCGCCGTGACGATCATCGGCTCGACCCGCCCCGTCCCCGCCTGACGGGGTCCGGCCCGCCCCGGCCGGCATTCCGGCGACGCGGCCGCGCTTTGTTCCTGTAGTGCTCGATCTCCGCCTTCGCATTGTCATGATTTTCCGATCCCAGGACACTGGCACCGATGCGTCATTCAGGCGGGCAGAGAATCGTTGCCGATTCCGGAATCCGGACAGGTGAACGGTGGGAAAGGACGGACGGATCGTGACTATTTCGAACCTCGGCCCGGCGACTGAACAGGCCTGGTTGAAGATCGGCACCCGGGAGTTCCGCTCGCGGGTCGTCGTCGGCATCGAGCAGTACGACTCGGTTCCGCTCGTGCGGGACGTGCTCACCGCCGCCGGCGCGGACGTGTTCATCACGACGGTGGACCCGGACAACCGCCGGTCGAGCCTGCTCCTGATGGACCTCGAGAGCGAACTGCCGCTCGACCGGTTCACCTGGATCGGCACGACGTCGTTCGCCCGGTCGAAGGAGAGCGCGCTGCGCAGCGCGCGCATCCTGCGCGACTCGCTGGGGATCGACATCCTCAAGCTGGACGTGCGCGGCGAGGACAACGTGCCCGACAACGCAGGCACCGTGGAAGCCGCCCGGGAGCTGCGGGCCGAGGGCATGGAGCTGCTGCCGTTCATCCTGCCCGACCTGAAGACGGCGAGAGAGCTCGAAGACGCCGGGTGCGCGGCGCTGCGGGTGATGGCGGCGCCGGTGGCCTCCGGCCGGGGCATCGTCGATCCCCGCCCGATCGAAGCGGTGATCGCCCAGGCAGGGATCCCGGTGATCGTCGAGGGCGGCATCGGCAGCGCCCGGCACGTCGCACAGGCGATGGAGCTGGGCGCGGCGGCCACGCTGGTGAACACGGCGCTCGTGCGCGCCCGGGAACCGCTGAAGATGGCCGCGGCCATGCGGCACGCGGCGCTGGCCGGGTTGCTGTCGCACGAGTCCGGCCCGATGTCGGAACTGGCTGCCTGAGGCGTGGCCGGGGGAAGGAGCGAAGAGGTGTCGTCCGGAGTCCCGGTGCGCCCGCACCGGTCGGCCGGTCCCCCACCGCCCGCCCGTTCGATCGTCCCTGGCCTGGTGGCGGTCGCGACCGCGGTCGGCAGCACCGGCCTGGCCGCGGGCGGGACGGCGGGGCCGCTGGTGGCCACGGCGATGACCGGCTCGGCGGCGTTGGCCGGTGTCCCCGTCGCGATGAACCTGGCGGGTCAGGCGGGAGCGGCGCTCGTGCTGTCCCGGCTGGCCGCCCTCGGCCGGCGCGGCCCGGGCCTGGCGCTCGGGTTCGCCGCGGGCGCGGGCGGCGCCGCACTGGTCGTCCTGGCCGCAACGCTGGGCAGCTTTCCCCTGGTCCTGCTGGGCAGCGTGCTGCTCGGGGCGGCGAACGCGGCGGTCTTCCTGGCGCGGTACGCCGCGGCGGCCGCGGTACCCCCGGACCGCCGCGGGCGCGCCCTCGGCCGCGTGCTGTTCGCCACGGCCGCCGGCGCGATCGCCAGCCCGATGCTGCTGAGCCCGGGCGGCGCGGTGGCGGCCGGCGCGGGCCTGCTCCGCCCGGCCGGGGCGTACCTGGTGGCGATCCTGGCGTTCGGCGCCGCGGCGCTGATGTTCGGGGCATTGTCGCGCTTCGGTGCGAGCGCGGCTTCGCTCTCCTCCGGCCTGCCGGAGGAGAGCCCAGCGGGCGGGACGCTGAAGGCCTTGCGGTCTTCCCGCGCCCTGCCCGCGGTCGCCGCGCTCGCGGTGACGAACTTCGCGATGGTCGGCTTCATGACCGTGGCCCCGGTCCACCTCGACGTCGGCGGCGACGGGCTGACGGTCGTCGGGGTCGTGGTCGCCCTGCACGTGGTGTTCATGTTCTGCCCCTCGCTGGTCACCGGGGCCCTCGCCGACCGGTACCACCCCGGGTACCTCATCGCGGCCGGCGGCGTCGTGCTCCTGGCGGGCGGCTTGCTCGGGGTGCTGGCCGGCGGGCACGACCCGGTGCTGATGACCGGCCACCTGGTCCTCGTCGGCCTCGGCTGGAACGGCGGAGTGGTGGGCGGTAGCGCGCTGCTCGGCCGGACCGCGTCGCCGGAGCTGCGCACCCGTCTGGAAGGCATCGGCGAGGCGGCGATGGGCGTGGCGGCCGGGGTGGCCGCTCCGCTGGCCGGCCTCGTTTCGGTGCTCGGCGGCTACCAGGGCCTGGCCGCCACGCTCGCTGTCTTCTCCGCGGCCGGCCTGGCCGTCGTCTGCTCTCGCCTCCGGAGGCGCCTGCCATGAAAATCCTGACCTGTAGCAACAGCTGCCCGCGCTGGGAAGCCGGGAAGATCTCCCCGCGTTCGCCGGGTGGCCTGGTGCCGATGGTCATCGCCCTGCTCGACCAGCACGGGGGCGACTGGATCTTCACCGTGCCCCCCGACCGGCCGGGCACCCCGGAGACCGTGCGGATCGGCGATGACGTCGTCCTGCACCCGATCGAGCCCGGTGAGGAGCTGCGCCGGCAGCACTACGACGAGGTGTCGATCCGGCTGATCCTCGGTGTGCTGCACTATCTGCACGACACCTCGGAGCAGCCGGTGTTCGACGACCGGATGTGGGCCGCCTGGGCCGGCTACGAAGAGGTGAACCGCCGTTACGCCAAGCGCCTCGCCGAGGTGTCCGGCGGCGGGGACGAGGAGCTCGTCCTCCTCAACGACCCGCACCTGATGCTGGTCCCGGAGTTCTTCGCCGCGGAACGGCCGGGACGGCGGCGGCTGGCCTACTTCCTCGGCACGCCGTGGTGCGAACCGGACTACTTCTCCCTCGTCCCGCGGCCGATCCGCGTTCGGCTCCTGACCAGCCTGCTGCGGTGCGACGTCGTCGGCTTCCACGCGTCCCGCTGGGCCGACGCGTTCCTGGGCTGCTGCGCCCGCGAGCTGCCGGGCGCGGTGATCGACGGGCGGACGGTGCACCACGCCGGGCACCGCACCGATCTCGTCGCGACGCCGTTCCCGCTCGACACCGGCACGATCGACAAGATGGTGGCGGAGCCGCCGATGGAGAAGTGGCGGGGCCGGCTGGCGCAGGCGGCGCGGGGGCGGCGGATCATGCTGCGCGCCGACCGCCTGGACCTGTGGAAGAACCTGCCTCGCGGGTTCCGCGCCTACGAGATGCTCCTCGAACGCCGTCCCGAGCTGGCCGCGGAGTGCTGGTTCGCGGCGGTGGTGACCACCCCGAGCCGGGCGACGGGCCGCCACCTGGCGTACGCGGAAGCGACCGAGGAAGTCGTGCGGCGGATCAACGAGCGGTTCGCCGTCGACGGCACCGAAGCGGTCTCCCTCGTCCGCCCGGCCGCCGACGACGACTCTCGCCACTGCGTGCTCGCGGGGCTGAGCATGAGCGACGCGGCGGTGGTCAACTCCACCTACGACGGCTTGAACCTGTTCGCCAAGGAAGCCGCGTACGTGCTGCCGGACAACGCGTCCTTGCTGATTTCGGAGAACGCGGGCGTGCTGGAAAACCTGAGCCGGTTCGCGGTCCCGGTCGACCCGTTCGACCTGGCCGCGACCAGCGAGGCGATGGAGGCGGCGCTGACCGGGCCGGGGACGTCGTCGCGGGAGGAACGCCGCTCGATGCTGCGCGGCGAGACGGTGTCCGGCTGGCTGGAGGAGGTCTTCCGGCTCTGACCCCCTACCGGTCGCTGCGGGCTACGGGGTGAACCGGGACGCGCGCCACCCTCGGCGGCGGGCGCGGCGGACCGCCGCCATCGTCACGCCGGCGGCCGCGGCCAAGGCGACGCCGGCCAGGGCGATCGTGCCCGCCGGGACGTCGGAGCGGCGGGGTGGCGGGGCCGTGGCCGGGACCACCATCGGCGAAGAAGCGGCCGGGGGAAGGGCACCGGGCGGCGGGACGTCGGCCGGCAGGGTCGACGACACCGCCGCGTAGGCGTCCAGGACTCCCCAGCCCAGACGCGGGTCGTGGCCGCCGGACGGCGGGCGGTGGGCCGTCAACGTCAAGCGCGTGACGACCTGGTCGCCGGAAAGCGCCGGGTGGTAGGCCCGCACCAGGGCCGCGACCCCGGCGACGTACGCCGCCGCGAGGCTCGGGTCGGTCACCGGCCAGCGGTGCGCCACCGCGCCGCCCGCCCCCGCCGACGTGCTCACCAGCTCCGCGCCCGGGGCCGCGACGCCGACGTGGTCCCCCGCTTCCGTCTGCACCGGCTCGCCCGCGGCGTTCACCGAGCCGACGGCCAGGACGCCGGACGTCGCCGTCGGGTACGTCCGCGCGCCCTGCTGGGTCGCCGACGCCGCCGAGACGATCACCGCACCCTTCGCACGCGCCCGCGAAACCGCCGCCGACAACGCCGGGCTGTCGGCCGCCGCGGGCACGGCGATCAGGATGACGCCCGCCCGGCGGTCCGCCGCCCGGTCGATCGCCCCAGCGAGCTCGCCCGGATCACCGCCGTCGCCGGTGGTGTACCGGATCGGCAGCAGCCGTGCGCCGGGCGCGACGCCGGCGAACGTCGTGGACGGATCCGGCTGGGCGCCGACGATCCCGGCCGCGATCGTGCCGCGGCCGTCGCAGTCCGTGCGCTCGGTGCCGGCGCCGCTGTCGAGCTGGCCGGGGGCGAACTGCGTGTTCTGCGCGTCGACCCCGGTGCCGACCACGGCCACCAGCTGGCCGCCGCCGCGCGTCAGCGGCCACAGCCGCGCCGGGTCGACCAGGCGCTGGCCCCACGGGACCTCGCCGGTGTAGGTGCCGGACGGGTTCGCGCAGCCTTGCGCCGAAGCGGCCGGCGCACCACCGGCGCCCGAGGTCGCCACGAGGCCCGCCACCGCGAGCACCGCCGGTAACCGCACCCGCACCCCCGAAGCCGAAAGACGGTGGCGGACAAGGAATTCCGCCACCGTCAGTCTAGCCCGGAACGCCCTCTCAGCGAAGGTCCATGCCGAGGTCCAATGCGGGCGAGGAATGAGTCAGCCCGCCCACCGAAAGATAGTCCACACCGGACCGCGCGTAGGCCTTACCACGGTCGAGGGTGAGCCCACCAGAGGATTCCAGCCGCGTCTTCGGGGAGACTTCGTCGCGGCGCGCCACCGCCCGGCGGCACTCCTCCGGCGTGAAGTTGTCCAGCAGCACCTCGTCGGCCCCGGCGGCCAGCGCTTCCTCGAGCTGGTCCAGGGTGTCGACCTCGATCTCGCAGGCCAGTTCCGGCGCGTGCGCCCGGGCCGCGGCCAGCGCCGCCGTCACCGAACCGGCGGCGACGACGTGGTTGTCCTTGATCAGCACCGCGTCGCCGAGGCCCAGCCGGTGGTTGACGCCGCCACCGCAGCGGACGGCGTACTTCTGCAGCAGCCGCAGCCCCGGCAACGTCTTGCGGGAGTCACGGATCGCGCACCCGGTACCGTCCACTTCGGACACCCAGGCGGCGGTCGCGGTGGCGACGCCGGAGAGGTGGCACAGCAGGTTCAGCGCCGTGCGCTCGGCCGTGAGCAACCCGCGCACCGGGCCGGCCAGCACCAGCGCGGGCTCCCCCGCGACCAGCCGGTCGCCGTCCTCGCGCCGGGCCAGCACCTCGTAGCCGTCGCCCAGCACCATGTCGAACACCGCGAGCGCGACCGGCAGGCCGGCGACCACGCCGTCGACCCGCGGGGTCAGCTCGGCGACCGCGGTCGCGTCGGCCGGCACCGTCGACGCCGTCGTCGCGTCCGGCCCGTACCGCAGGTCCTCGCCGAGCGCCGTGGTGACCACGCGCGTGACGTCGTCGACGTCGAGGCCCGCCGCCGCGATCAGCCGGCGGACGGCTTCGGAGATGGGGAACGTCATGCCACGCCCTCCAGGGTGATCGGGTCGGCCAGCACGGGCTGGCCGGACGGGCTGAGCCGGATGTGCTGGCTGCGCCGCCAGCCGTCGTCGCGCGCCGGGAAGTCGGACCGCACGTGACAGCCCCGCGACTCGGTGCGCCGGACGGCCGCGGCCAGCAACGCCTGCGCCACCACCGTCAACGCCGCGTCCTCGACCGCCGCGTGCGTCCACAAGGGAGTGTCCGAAACCGACAGATCGAGCACGGAACCGGCCGCCGCCAGCCCGTCGGCGTCCCGGCCGATCGCCGCGTACCGGCTCATCACGCGCTGCAGGGAGTCGCGTTCCGCCGCCGGCGCGGTGGTTCGCGACGGCAGCCGCCCGCGCGCCGGATCGGCCAGCAACCCGGCCGCGAGGTCCGCCGCGACGGCCTCCGCCACGCGCTGCCCGACGACCAGGCCTTCGAGCAAGCTGTTGGACGCCAGCCGGTTCGCGCCGTGCAGCCCGGTCCGCGCGACCTCGCCGGCCGCGTACAGCCCGGCCACCGACGAACGTCCGTCCACAGTGGTCACCACGCCGCCGCACGAGAAGTGCGCCGCCGGGGTCACCGGGATCGGGTCCACCGCGGGGTCGAGGCCCAGCGCCGCGCACGCCGCGAAGACCGTCGGGAACCGCTGCGCGAACCCCGCGATCGAAGTCGCGTCGAGGAAGACGTGGTCGTCGACCCCGCCCGGCGCGGTCCCCATCCGCCGCGTGATCGCCGCCGAGACGACGTCGCGCGGCGCGAGGTCGCCGAGCGGGTGCACGCCCCGCATCACCGGCAGGCCGGCGCCGTCGACCAGCGTCGCGCCCTCCCCGCGCACCGCCTCGGTGACCAGCGGGCAGCGGCCGCGCGCGCCCGGGGTGTAGAGCACGGTCGGGTGGAACTGCACGAACTCGATGTCCGCCACGGTCGCGCCGGCCCGCAGCGCGAGCGCGAGGCCGTCGCCGGTGGCGATCTCCGGGTTCGACGTCGCCTGGTAGAGCTGCCCGAGCCCGCCGCTGGCCACCAGCACGGCCGATGCGCGGACCGCGCCGGGCACACCGTGGCGGTCGAGCACCGTCACACCGGCGACCCGCCCGCCGGGGGTGAGCAGCGCGTCGACGGCGATGTGGTGCTCCAGCACCGGCACCCCCGCCTGCCCGGCCTGCGCGACCAGGGCGCGTTCGACTTCGGCGCCGGTCGCGTCACCGCCCGCGTGGATCACGCGGAACGCGCTGTGCCCGCCCTCGCGGGCCCGCGCGAGCAGGCCGTTCCCGGAAGCGTCGAACCGCGCGCCGTCGGCCCGCAGCCGGGCGACCGCGGCGGGGCCGCCGTCGAGGATCGCGCGCACCGCCGGCTCGTCGCACAGGCCGGCACCCGCGGTGAGCGTGTCCTCGGCGTGCTTGGCGACGGAGTCGTCGAGGTCGTGCTGGTCTTCCAGGACCACGGCGACGCCGCCCTGGGCCCAGCGCGTGTTGCCGTCCGCGACGGCGGCCTTGGTGATCACCAGGACGTGCAGCCCGAGGGCCTGCGCCCGCAGCGCCGCGGTCAACCCCGCGACGCCGCTGCCGATCACGACCAGGTCGGCGCGGGCTTCCCACACGGGGGTTTTCGCCCGTGGGTCATTAACCGGCGGGGTCATTCGCCGCCGCCGGGCTGCCCGATCTCGATCATCCGCTGCACCGAAGCCCGCGCGCGGGCGGCCGTCTCGACGTCGACGTGGACCTCGTCGAGGCCGTCACGCAGGCAGCGCAGCAGCGCGGCGGGCGTGATCATCTTCATGTACCGGCAGGACGCGCGGTCGTTCACCGCGCGGAAGTCGATGCCCGGCGCCGCCTTGCGGAGCTGGTGGATCATGCCGATCTCGGTGGCCACCAGCACGGTCTTGGCCTTCGTGTCACGAGCTTCGTGGACCATGTCGCCGGTGGAGAGGATCTTGACCCGCTCCGGCGCCACGGCACCCTCGCCGGCCAGGTAGAGCGCCGACGTCGCGCAGCCGCACTCCGGGTGGATGAACAGGTCGGCGTCCGGCTCCGCGGCCGCGCGCTCGGCCAGCTCGGCACCGTTGATGCCCGCGTGGACGTGGCACTCCCCGGCCCAGACGTGCACGTTCTCCCGGCCGGTGACGCGCTTGACGTGGGCACCGAGGAACTGGTCCGGGAGGAAGAGAACCTCCTGGTCAGCGGGGATGGAGGCAACGACGTCGACGGCGTTCGAGGACGTGCAGCAGATGTCGGTCTCGGCCTTGACCTCGGCCGTGGTGTTCACGTAGGAGACGACCACCGCGCCCGGGTGCTCGGCCTTCCAGGCGCGCAGCTCGGCGCCGGTGATGGAGTCGGCCAGCGAGCAGCCGGCCCGCGCGTCCGGGATCAGGACCGTCTTTTCGGGCGCCAGGATCTTCGCGGTCTCGGCCATGAAGTGCACGCCGCAGAAGACGATGGTGGACGCGTCACTGCTCGCCGCGATGCGGCTGAGCGCGAGGGAGTCGCCGGTGTGGTCGGCGATGTCCTGGATCTCCGGGACCTGGTAGTTGTGCGCGAGCAGGACCGCGTCGCGCTGCTTCGCCAGGCGCCGCACCTCCTCCGCCCAGGCCGCGTTCGCCTCGACCCCGCCGTAGGGGGTGAGGTCTTGTTCGAGCGTCGAAGTCATGTTGGCCCTCCTGGACCTGTCTCCGGTTTTCGCCTTACAATCGAAAACCGTGCGAAGTCATCTTAACACCCAGGCCCCCTTGGCCCACGAGGTTTTGGGCGCGGTCCTTCAAGTGCGCTCGGACACACTGCGGGTGCTGTTGTGGCGGCGCGCGCTCGACCCGCACCTCGGCCGCTGGTCGCTGCCGGGCGGCCGGCTGCGGCCCGACGAGGACGTCGAGACGTCGATCCGGCGCCAGCTCGCCGAGAAGGTGGACGTCCGCCAGCTCAAGCACGTCGAGCAGCTCGCGGTGTTCAGCGACCCGGACCGCGTTCCGGGGCCCCGGGTGGTGGCGACGGCGTTCCTCGGCCTGGTTCCGTCCGATGTCGACCCCGAGGTGCCCGAGGACACCGAGTGGCACGACGTCGCGAAGCTGCCGCGCACGGCGTTCGACCACGAGGCGATCGTGCTGCGCGCCCGCGACCGGCTGCGGTCGAAGCTTTCGTACACGAACCTCGGCTTCGCACTGGCGCCGGACGACTTCACGATTTCGGCGCTGCGCGGCCTGTATTCGGCGGCGCTGGGCTACCGCGTCTCGGCGACCAACCTGCAGCGGGTGCTGTCCCGCCGCGGGCTGCTGGTGCCGACCGGCCACACGGCCGCGCCGGGCCGCGCGGGCGGCCGTCCCGCGGCGTTGTTCTCCTTCGCCGGCAAGGGCATGCAGATCACCGACCCCTTTGCGGTGTTCAAACCACCCAACCGGTGACCATCCTGCGGCGAAGGCGTTATGCCCGTACCGTTGACGCGTGACCGAGCCGGAATCGGAAAGTGCCGCGACGACGACGATCCTGCCGTTGTTCCCGCTCCAGACCGTGCTGCTGCCCGGCACCAATCTCCCGCTGCACATCTTCGAACCGCGGTACCGGCAGCTGATGGCGGACCTGGTGGGCGGCACGGTGCCGGGCCGCGAGTTCGGCGTGGTCGCCCTGCGGTCGTCGCTGACCCGCGAGGTTCGTGGTCTGGACCAATTGTACGAGATCGGCTGCAGCACGGTGCTGCGCGAGGCGAAACGCCTGCCGGACGGCCGGTTCGACGTGGTGACGCAGGCCCAGCGCCGCTTCCGCCTGCGCGACCTGGACTGCGTTTCGGCGCCGTACCTGATCGCCTCGGTGGAGTGGGTCGACGACGACCCGGTGACCCCGTCCGGCGGCATGGCCGAGCGCCTCGCGACGGTCGCCCGGGCCGCACACCAGCGGTACTGCGAAACGGCGTGGCGCAGCGACGACTGGCACACCCCGGACCCGGACACGACGATCACCGAGCTGGCCTACGCGCTGGCAGCGGACTGCCTGCTGCCGCTGGAGGACCGCCAGCGGTTGCTGGAGGAACGCCACCCCCTGCGCCGGCTCCGCATCGCCTGCCGCCTGCTCACGCGAGAGGCGGGCTTCCTGAACACGCTGGGCGCGGTGCCGCTGCCCCCGGGCGAGCTGACCGATCTGAGCCGTCCGTCCAGCTTGAACTGACTCAGTCCGCGGCGCCGTTGCCGTTGCCGTTCCCGTTGCCGAACTTGTTCCACACCTTGCCCGCCGCGCCCGAAACCGCCTCGCCGACGTCGCTGAACACCTTCGTCAGCGGGTCCGTCGAGGAGTTCCACGACTCCTTGTACGACTGGGCCGCCGACTTCAGGTCGTCCTTCCAGTCCGACGACGGGCTGTCGGAGTCCCGGCGCGCGTAGTCGCCCGCCAGGATCGCGCGGTAGTTCTCCGATGCCGCCCACTTCTGCAGCTGCGCCGCGCGGACCACCGCGAACGGGTGCGACTCCGTCTCGACCGACTTCAGCTTGAGGAAGCTGTCGCGGATGTCCTCGACCGACTCGTACTCCGCGGCCTGCTGCAGGAACGACGGGACGTCGATGCGCGCCGGGTCGACGCCGCCCGCCACCTGGATCTGGGCGCGCAGCGCCGCCGTCGGGTCCTGGCTGCACAGCAGGCCGGCGCGGTCGCACGACAGCTCGGCCTTGCGGAACCACTCGCGCAGCGCCGCGATCATCGCGCGGATGCCGAGCGCGCTGACCGGCGTCCACGACATGGCCAGCTGCAGGCTGATCAGGCGCACCATGATCGTGCGGTAGACCGCGTGCCCGGACAGCACGTGCCCCATCTCGTGGCCGAGCACGAACCGCAGGGACTCCTGGTTCATCAGCTCGACGAGCCCGGTGCTGACGCGGATGAACGGCTCGTCCATCCCGACCGCCTCCGCGCGGATCCGCGGGTCCTGGAAGACGAACAGGTTCGGCACCGCGGGCAGGTCCAGCGTCTCGGCGCATTCGTGGCGCAGCCGGTCGAGCTCCGGGTACTGCTTCGTGCCGACGCGGATCGACGAGGCGAGCGCCATCAGCCGCTCGCCGCGCTCGTTGTAGAAGCCCGAAACGGCCTTGACGACCTGGGCGAAGCCGGGCACCGCGCGCAGCGTGGCGAGCGCGCCGCGGTCCACCGGGTGCTCGTACGCGCGCGGGCTGATGCCGGGAAAGCGGACGGCGTTGTGCCGCGAAACCTCGATGTCCTCGGTCACTGCTGGATCCCCCCTGTAGGTGACGGACACCACCTTAGGGGAAAGCGATCAGCCGAGGCGGCGGCCCAGGTCGTCGCGCCCGTTCCAGGTGGCCAGCAGGCTGTAGGCGATCGACACGCCGAGCGGGCCGGTCAGCAGCACCCACCACGACTCCAGGCGCGGCGCCAGCTCGATCACCGCCCCCAGCGCGGGCGGGCTGGAGATGGCGTAGTGGCTGTTCGCCCAGCCGACGCCGAGCAGCATCGCGAGCGCGCCGGCGAGCGCGACGCCGAGCACCGCGGCGAGGAACACCACCGGCCCGCGCCGTTCGCGCAGCAGCCAGACGACGACGCCGACGACGATCCCCAGCCCGAGCGTGAGGAACCCGAAGACGGCCAGGTCGTCGAAGCGGTGCCAGCTCTCCAGCTCCAGGGCGCCCTGGGTGCCGTCGGCGGCGACGATGCGCACCCGCTCCGGCGGCGCGAGCCGCGACCACGCGAAGGCGAGCGGGAAGCTCAGCAGGCTCAGGGTGCCGAGCACGCTGACGGCGGACAGCAGGTCGCCCTTCACGACGACGCGCGGCCGCCGCTCCCGGAACAGCACGGGCACCGACCACGGGCCGGCGACGGCCGACGGCCGGTGCGCGGGCCCCGACAACTCACTCACCCGGACTCCCTCCTGCGATCAGTGCCACCGAGCGTAACCGGTCGATGCGTGGGCGCGGTGAGCCGCCGGCCGTGTCGCCTGCGCGGGCCGTGGTGCACGATCCGGTCCGTCACCGCGCCGCGCCGGCCGGCTCGATGAACGATCCGGTTGGTCACCCCACTCCGCCGTCAGCCGCTCGCGGTCTCGCCGTGGCGGCTGCAGCGGGCCGTCCAGCCGAGCGGGCTGACCTGGACCACCAGGCGGCGCGCGCAGAACGTGCAGTACCGCGGCGGTTCCAGCGCCGTCCGGGGGTTGTGGCACGCCGGGTGGTCCGCCCCACCCGGCGCCTGCTGTCCACAGTGGACGCAGAACGCGGGTGCGTCAGAGGCTGTCACTGAGGGCCTTGATGGGCATCTTGAGCTCGTCCAGCATCTCCAGGTCCGCCGAAGCCGGCCGGCCCAGGTTGGTCAGGTAGTTGCCGACGATGATCGCGTTGATCCCGCCGAGCATGCCCTGCTCCGCGCCGAGGTCGCCCAGCGTCAGCTCACGGCCGCCGGCGAAGCGCAGCATCGTGCGCGGCATCGCGAGCCGGAACGCCGCGACCGTCCGCAGGGCGTCCTTGCCCTCGACGATCTCGTAGTGCTCGTACGGCGTGCCGGGCTGCGGGATGAGGAAGTTCATCGGCACCTCGTGCGGGTTCAGCTCGGCCAGCTGCACGGCGAACTCCGCGCGCTGCTCGACCGTCTCCCCCATGCCGATGATCCCGCCGCAGCAGACCTCCATGCCCGCGTCGGCGACCATGCGCAGGGTGTCCCAGCGCTCTTCCCACGTGTGCGTGGTGACCACCGACGGGAAGTGCGAGCGCGCCGTCTCGAGGTTGTGGTTGTAGCGGTGGACGCCCATGTCGACGAGCTCGTCGACCTGCTCCTGCGTGAGCATGCCGAGGGAGCAGGCGATCTGGATGTCGTTCCCGTCCGCGCGGATCGCCTTCACGCCCTCGCGGACCTGTGAGAGCAGCCGCTGGTCCGGCCCGCGGACGGCGGCGACGATGCAGAACTCCGTCGCGCCGGTTTCGGCGGTCTGCCGGGCGGCCTTGACCAGGTTCGGGATGTCGAGCCACGCCGAGCGCACCGGCGTCGGGAAGCGGCCGGACTGCGAGCAGAAGTGGCAGTCCTCGGGGCAGCCGCCGGTCTTGAGGCTGATGATGCCCTCGACCTCGACCTCCGGCCCGCACCAGCGCATCCGCACCTCGTGCGCCAGGGCGAGGAGCTCGGGCAGCCGGTCGTCGGGCAGCCGGAGCACGTCGAGGACCTGCTCTTCACCGAGGCCGATGCCATTTTCGAGGACCTGCTCGCGCGCGAGGGCGAGCAGGTCCTTCGGGGGCTCCGGGTGGCGGAGCCCCCGGCCCGGGGCGGAGCCCCGGTTGTCACTGACATCGGTGTCCGGGACTGCGGTCACGGTGGCTCCTTGATCGAGGTGGTGCGGAAAGCGTCCCTCATCGTGCACGAAGGTGCGTCGAGGTGACAGCGATGCGCGTCACTTCCCGGCGGAAGCGCAACCGGCGAAAAGCTCCGGGTCGAATTCGCCGCCGAACCACGGCGAGAGCCCGGCCCGCGCCGCGGCCAGGAAGTCCTCGCGGGAGGACCGGCCGATGTCGGCGGGCAGCACGCCGAGCAGGGGCGCCCCCGCCGCGACCGGCAGGTCTTCGAGGTTGGACAGCGCCGCGAGGTCCGGTTCGGCCGGCCACGCGCCGATGATCACGCCGGCGACGGTCAGCCCGCGCTTGCCGGCGACCTCGGCGGTGAGCGCGGTGGCGTTGAGCGTGCCGAGACCGGCCTCGGCCACGATGATCACGAGCGAGCCGAGCGACCAGGCGACGTCGGCGAGGCTCGCGCCGGTGCGGTCGAAGCGCACGAGCAGCCCGCCGGCGCCCTCGATGAGGGTGAGGTCGTGCGCGGTGTCGAGGTCGGAGGCGGCCTGGGCGATTTCGCCGGGATCGAGCGCCGGCAGCCCGCTGCGCCGGGCGGCGGCCTCCGGTGACAGCGGATCCGGGTAGCGGCGCAGTTCGCGCGTGGTGACGTCCGGCCCGGCGAGGCGGACGACGTCCTGCAGGTCACCGGGCTCATCCGGCCGCACCCCGGTCTGGGCCGGCTTCAGCACGGCCACCCGCTGTCCCCCGGCCACCGCCACGGCCGCGATCGCCGCCGTGGTGATCGTCTTGCCGACCCCGGTCCCGGTCCCCGTCATCACCAGCATGGTCACGGGCCATCAACATAGTGACTCCGGGCCCGGGCGCGCACGCGGGCCGTGGTCAGGGCGCCCGGCGGCCCGTGCCGGGGCGGCGGCCGTCGCGGTGGAAGCGGCCGCTCCGAGCGGCCACGGCCCCGCGAGAGCACCGCCCGCCCCGGCCCCGCACGCCGGCCGGGCGCGCACGCGGGCCGCCCGTCGAGACGCAGGCCACCCGCCGAGCGAGCCGGGCCCGCGAGAAGCGGACCCGGCTCGAACCTCGGACAGCACGACCGGCGGGTCAGGCGCCCGGCACCACCACCGGCGCCCCGGCCGGGCGGAACGTCCGCTCGGCCGCGTCGAACAGGTACACCTGGGCGTCGCCGACGTGGAAGTACATCCCCGTCAGCTGGAGCTTCCCGGCCGACTCGGCCGCCGCCACCGACGGGTACTCGCGCAGGTGCTCCAGCTGCTGGAGCACGTTGTGCAGGGCCAGCCGATCGCCCTCCCGGTCCGGGACTCCGCCGTCGAGGGTGGCCGAGCCCAGCCGGTGCGCGCTCGGTTCCGCGTGGTGCAGCCAGGCCGACAGCGGCCCCGGGGGCGGGCCGTCGGCGAGCGCCGCCATGGCCCCGCACGAAGAGTGCCCGCACACCACGATCTCCTCGACCCCGAGGACGCCCACCGCGTACTCGATCGACGCGTTCATCGACGGGTCCGCCTGCCCCGGCGGGACCAGGTTGCCGATGTTGCGGATGGTGAACAGGTCACCCGGCCCGCTCGTCGTGATCAGGTTCGGCACGATCCGGGAATCGCCGCAGGTGATGAACAGGGTGCGCGGCCGCTGGCCGTCGGCGAGTCCTGAGAGCGTGTCACGCAGCAGCGGGGCCGCGCGGCGGTGGAACTCCGTGGCGCCACGGCGGGTCTGCTGGGCCGGGATGTCGACCCCCTCCGCCGCCTGCCACTCCGACCACGGCGCGAGCCAGCGCGGCACCGCCCGGCTCGCGGCGACCCGGGACCGCGTCGGGCGGCCCGCCTTGCCCTCGCCGAACCACGGGTGGCCGACCTCGTCGACCTCCACCGTGCCGCCGGCGCGCTCGTGCGCCTGCTGCCAGGTGTGCAGGCTCTCGAACGCGGCGTGGTCGAGGTAGTCGACGACCAGCTCCAGCCGCACGGTGACCCCGCCCGGGACGGTCCCGAGCACCTTCGACAGCCGCGGCACCGACAGGAACGTCAGGACGCCTTCGACGACGACGCGCCAGTCGTCGCCTTCCCGTTCGATGTGAATGCCGGACCAGACCGTCCGGCGCAGCATCAGCACCACCGCCAGCCCGATGCCCGCCAGCACGCCGGTGAGCAGGTCGAACACGACGACACCGGCGAGGGTGAGCAGGTACACCGGCAGGTCGCCGTGGGCCAGCACGGTCTTCATGTGCCCGGGGTTGACCAGCTTCGCGCCGACGTGCACGAGCAGCCCGGCCAGCGCGGCCAGGGGGATGCTCTGGATCAGCCCGGCGAGCAGGACGACGAACAGCAGCACCCAGACGCCGTGCAGCACCGCCGACGCCCGGGACTTCGCCCCGGCGGTGACGTTGGTGGAGCTGCGGACGATGACGCCGGTGACGGGCAGGCCGCCCAGCGCTCCGGAGAGCATGTTGGCCGCGCCCTGGCCGACCAGTTCGCGGTCGAGGTTGGCGCGCGGCCCGGTGTGCATGCGGTCGACCGCGACCGCCGAGAGCAGGCTCTCCACGCTGGCGATCAGCGCGATCGTGACGACGGCGAGGGCGAACCCGCTCCAGCCGCCGTCGGGCAGTTGCGGGACGAGGTGGATGTTCAGCAGGTCACCGGGCAGTTCGACGCGCGGGAGCGTCATCCCGAACGCGACCGACACCACCGTGGCCACCGCGATCGCGGCGAGCGGCCCCGGCACCTTGCGGACCGCCGCCGGCAGCTTCGGCCAGAGCAGCAGCAGGCCGATGGTGAGCAGGCCGACGATGGTGGCGGAGTCGTGGTGGGCGACGATCTGCGCGGGCAGCTCGGCGACGTTCTCCACGGCCGAGCTCTGGGCCTTGCCGCCGAGGATGACGTGCAGCTGGCCGAGCACGATCGTGACACCGATGCCGGCCAGCATGCCGTGCACGATGGCCGGCGAGATGGCCAGCGCGGCGCGCGCGACGCGGCTCAGCCCGAGCAGGATCTGGCACGCACCGGCGGCGACGGTGATCGCGCAGGTGACGGCCCACCCGAACGTCTGGATGGTTTCGGCCATGACCACGGTCAGGCCGGCGGCGGGCCCGCTGACTTGCAGCACGGAGCCGCCGAGCGCGCCGGCGACGACGCCGCCGACGACGGCGGCCACGAGCCCGGCGGCGACCGGGGCGCCCGAAGCGAGGGCGATGCCGAGGGACAGGGGGACGGCTACGAGGAAGACGACCAGTGAGGCCGGCAGGTCGTGTCGGAGCACGGCGAGGGGTCTCATGATCACCATGCAACCGGAAATCGAGTGAAATGTCCGCTATGTTCCACCCGATCGAGTGAACGCCTGGCGATATTTCACCCTTTTGTCATAAATCGGACAGGTCGTTAACACGGCGGTAACACCCGGCCAGCCTGTCACGTGACAGTTGAATCCGGGACGATATAAGGGTTGTCGGCCTCGGCCGCGGACGCCGACGGCGGCCCGCCGAGGGACCGCGGTAGCCGGTCGGATGCGGAGCGTGATCTGGCTCTCGTCCGGCTGAAAGCGCTTCCCCGGGTACGGCGAAGGCCGCCTCCGGAGCACGGGAGTGCCCGGAAGCGGCCTTCGGTCCGCGATCAGTGCTCCAGCGCACCCGCCGGGACGAACCCGCGCACGGCATCGTCCAAAAGGGACACCTGGGCGGCGCCGACGTCGAAGTACATCCCGGTGAGCCGCAGTGCGCCCCGCTCCAGGGCCGCCGCGACGACCGGGTAGCCACGCAGCATTTCCAGCTGCTGCACCACGTTCTGCAGGGCCAGCTGGTCGGCCTCGGCGGCCGGCCGCTCGCCGCCGAGCAGCAGCGGCGCCTCGCGGCTGCGGCGCCGGAGCGTCGCTTCGCCGTGGCGCAGCCAGCTGCCGAGCTGGTCGAGCCCGGCCGGGGGCCGGCCGAGCAGCGCCTTCATCGCGCCGCAGCCGGAATGGCCGCACACCACGATTTCGGCGACCTCGAGCACGCCGACCGCGTACTCGATCGCCGCGCCGACCGACGAATCCGTGCCGTCGGCCGGCGGCACGAGGTTGCCGATGTTCCGCACGGTGAACAGGTCACCCGGCCCGCTGGTGGTGATCAGGTTCGGCACGATCCGCGCGTCGCCGCAGGTGATGAACAACGTGTGCGGCTGCTGGCCGTGTGCCAGCCCGCTCCACGTGTCGCGCAGCAGCGGCGCCGTGCGGCGCTGGAACTCCGAAGCACCGCGGCACAGCAGGGAACTGGCGGTGCGCTGGGCGGGCAGCACGACGTGCTCGGCCTGCCACTCCGACCACGGCGCGAGCCACCGCGGCACGACGCGCGCGGCGACGCTGCGGCGCACGGTCGGCTCCCCCGAGCGGCCGCGTTCGAACCACGGGTGCCCGATCTCGTCGACCGTGACCGGCCCGGCGTGCGCCTGCTGCCAGCCGCGCAGGCAGTCGAACGCGGCGTGGTCGAGGTAGTCGACGAGCAGCTCGAGGGTGACCTCGGCGTGCGGGGGCACCTCGGCGAGCACCCGGGTCAGCCGCGGCACGGACAGGAACGTCAGCGCACCTTCGATGACCACGCGGTGACGGTCACCGTCGCGGTCGACGTGAATTCCCGAGAAGATCATCCGCCGCAGCATCATCGCCAGGGCCAGCAGGACCCCCGCCGCGACGCCGGTGAGCAGGTTGACGGCCACCGCACCGGCCAGGGTGACGGCGTACACCGGCAGGTCGCCGTGGCGCCGCACTTCCTTGAGCCCGTGCAGGTTCACCAGCTTCGTCCCGACGTACACCAGCAGCGCGGCCAGCGCCGCCAGCGGGATCAGCCGCAGCACGCCGGTCAGCAGCAGGCAGGCGGCCAGGATCCAGCAGCAGTGCAGGATCGCCGACGCCCGGGTGCGCGCGCCGGCCTCGAAGTTGGTCATGCTGCGCACGATGACGCCGGTGACGGGGAAGCCGCCGAGCGCGCCGGCGGCGACGTTCGCCGCGCCCTGCCCGATGAGTTCGCGGTCGAGGTCGGTGCGCGGGCCGCCGCGGAGCTTGTCCACCGAGACCGCGGACAGCAGGCTCTCCAGTCCGGCGATGAGCGCGATGGTGACCGCGGCGACGGCGAAGCCGCTCCAGCCGCCGTCCGGCAGCCGCGGCACGAGGTGCAGCGGGGGCAGCCCGCCGGGGAGGTCGACGCGCGGCAGGGTCATGCCGGTCGCGAGGGAAAGGCCGGTGGCCAGCGCGACGGCGGCCAGCGGCGCGGGCACCCGGCGGACGGCGTTCGGCAGCCGCGGCCAGGCCAGCAGGACGCCGAGGGTCACGACGCCGATCAGCACGGCCTGGTCGTGGTGCGCGGCGACCTGCCCCGGCAGCGCCAGGACGTTGGCCAGCGCGGAACCCTGGGCCGAGCCGCCGAGGACGACGTGCAGCTGGCCGAGCACGAGCGTGACGCCGATGCCGGCGAGCAGGCCGTGCACGATCGCCGGGGACACGGCGAGCGCGGCGCGGGCGGCCCGGGTGAGGCCGAAGAGGATCTGGAGCAGGCCCGCGGCGACGGTGATCGCGCAGGTGACCGGCCAGCCGTGGGTGGCGATCGTGTCGGCCAGCACCACGGTGAGCGCGGCGGAGGGGCCGCTGACCTGCAGCGGCGATCCGCCGAAGAGGCTCGCGACCAGCCCGCCGACCACGGCGGAGATCAGGCCGGAGAGCAGCGGCGCCCCGGCGGCGAAGGCCACGCCGAGGGACAGGGGGACGGCGACGAGGAAGACGACTATCGACGCGAGGAAATCGTGCTTGAGGTTCTCCAGGTGTTCGGAGTGCTTCGGGGGTCCGGTGTCGTGCTCGCCACGAACGATCTCGATCATGGGGGCAGGATCGCCGAAACCGCGCGAAAAGTCCGCTACGCAAGCATTTCTCGCGTTCGCCCGGGCACAGGGTGGACCGGCGGGAGCCGTCTTGTCACACTTGCCTCTCCGCCGTTCGCGTGGTTTCGATCATGGTCTGCCACGCAGCGCGACGGTGAGGCACCTTCGGGTCTCGGTGTGCCGGTGGTCACACCCGATGTGCTGAATTCAGGCCTTTTCCGCGACCGCGAGCATCGCGCGGGTGATCACGGCGAGGTCGTCGTCAGTCGAAACGTACGGCGGCATGGCGTAGACGAGGTCCCGGAACGGCCGCAGCCAGGCACCGTGCGCGGTGACGACGTCCGTGGCGACGGCCATGTCGACGGGGTGGTCGAGCTGCAGCACGCCGATCCCGCCCAGCACCCGCACGTCGGTGACGGCCGCCAGGTCGCGCGCCGGGGCCAGGCCGTCGAGCAGGGCTTTTTCGAGCCGGGTGACGTCGGTTCGCCAGCCGCCGTCGGCGAGCAGGCCGAGGGAGGCGTTGGCGACGGCCGAGGCGAGCGGGTTGCCCATGAAGGTCGGGCCGTGCGCGAGGACGGGCAGTTCGCCGCGTGCGATACCGGCGGCGACCTCCGGGGTGCACAGGGCGGCGGCCATGCTCAGGTAGCCCCCGGTGAGCGCCTTGCCGACGCACATGACGTCGGGCGTGACACCGGCGTGCCCGGCGGCGAACAGCGCGCCGGTGCGGCCGAAGCCGGTCGCGATCTCGTCGAAGATCAGCAGCACGTCGTGCGCTTCGGTGATTTCCCTGAGGGCACGCAGGTAAGCGGGGTGGTGGAACCGCATCCCGCCGGCGCCCTGCACCACGGGTTCGACGATCACCGCGGCGAGTTCGGCCTGGTGCCGCTCGATTTCCGCGGCCAGGAGGTCCACATAGGACTGATCGGGCGGGGTGTCGAAGCCGGACGGCGGCGCGGGCACGAAGACCTGTTCGGGCAGGACACCGCGCCACAGGGAGTGCATGCCGCCGTCGGGGTCGCAGACGCTCATCGGCGTGAAGGTGTCCCCGTGGTAGCCGCCCCGCCAGGTGAGCAGCTTCTGTTTCCCGGTCCGGCCGCGGGAACGCTGGTACTGCAGGCACATCTTGACGGCGACTTCGACCGAGACCGAGCCGGAGTCGCAGAGGAAGACGTGCTCGAGGCCGTCGGGGCTGAGGTCGGCCAGGGTCTTGGCGAGGGTGATGGCGGGTTCGTGGGTGAGGCCCCCGAACATGACGTGGCTCATCCGCCCGGCTTGAGCGGCGAGAGCGGCGTCGAGGACGGGGTGCCGGTAGCCGTGGATGGCGGACCACCACGAGGACATGCCGTCGACGAGCTCCCGGCCGTCCGCGAGCTGCAGCCGGACGCCGCTCGCCTCGGTGACCAGCATTGACGGCACCTTCGCCGGCATGGGCGCGTAGGGGTGCCAGACGTGCTGGGCATCGAGGGCGAGCAGGTCGGCGGAGTCCATCCGCCGACCCTACGACACGAGCCCGGCCCGGTTGCCGCGCCCGGACGGGCCGCACCGCCTCACAACCGGACCGGCAGCGCCTCCAGCCCGTGCACCAGCGAACTCGGCCGGTAAACCAGCTCGTCCGCCTTCGCATCCAGCGTCAGCCCGGGGAACCGCTCCAGCAACCCGCCGAGCGCGATCTCCGCCTCCAGCCGGGCCAGCGGCGCCCCCACGCAGTAGTGGATCCCGTGCCCGAACGCCAGGTGTCCCCCGGCCGCGCGGGTGATGTCCAGCTTGTCCGGCTCCGGGTACCGCTCCGCGTCGCGGTTGGCGCCCAGCAGGGAGACCAGGACGAACTCGCCCTCCGGGATCGTCACCCCGCCCACCTCCACCGGCTCCGCCGTGAACCGCAGCGTCGCCAGGTGGATCGGGCCGTCGAAGCGCAGGAACTCCTCCACCGCGCCGGGCAGCAGCGCCGGCTCCGCGCGCAGCCGGGCCAGCTGCTCCGGCTCGCGCAGCAGCGCCAGCACGCCGTTGGCGATCAGGTTGACCGTGGTCTCGTGCCCGGCGACCAGCAGCAGGAACGCCATCGACACCAGCTCGGGCTCGGACAGCGAATCCCCGTCGTCGCTCGCGTGCACGAGGTCCGACAGCAGGTCTTCGGCCGGCTCGGCGCGCTTCTGGGCGATCAAGTCCGTCAGGTAGGCGAACATGCTCCCCGCCGCGGCCTGCATCTCTTCCGGGCGGGCCGCCGCGCTCAGCAGGGTCTTGGACCAGCCGGAGAACTCCGTGCGGTCCTCCTCGCGCACGCCGAGCAGCTCGCAGATCACCGTGATCGGCAGCGGCGCGGCGAACGACGCCACCAGGTCGGCCCGCTCCTGCCCGGCCAGCGCGTCGAGCAGCTCCGCGGTGATCTCCTCGACCCGCGGCCGGAGCCGCGCCACCGTCCGCGCGGTGAACGCCTTGTTCACCAGCTTCCGCAGCCGCGTGTGGTCCGGCGGGTCCGAGTTGAGCATGTGCTGGCTGAGGTCCTGCCCGAACGCGGTCATCCGGGCTTCCGGCGGCAGCTTCGCTTCGAACAGCTCGCGGATGCCCTGGCTGTGCTTGCGCAGCCGCGGATCGGCCAGCAGCGCGCGGGCCTCCGCGAACCCGGTGACCAGGTAGCACGGCAGCCCCCGCGGTGGCAGCCGCACCCGGCGCACCGGGCCGCCGCCGCGCAGCAGCTCCGAGAACAGGTGCGCATCCTGCGCGAAGTCTTCGGCCACCTCGACGATTTCGTCGGTCGTCACGTCAGCCCCCATCGCTCACCGCGTCAGCGCTCGGCCAGTGCCGCCACGACGCGCTCGGTCACGTCCTGCCAGTATGCCCGCTGTTCCGCACGTTCTTCCGCGCCCGCGAGCCATTCCTGGTGGAACCGCAGCGTCGTCTTGGCGCCCGCGCCGCTCAGCCGCACCTGCACGGTCGAGTCGTGGTCCCAGTCGCTCGGCCGCCACGTGAGCCGCACGCGGTCGCCGTCGGCGAAGCCGCGGATCTCGCCGACCGTGCCGTTCGCCGTTTCGTACTCCGCGCCCGTTTCCCTGGGCAGCTCGACACCGGGGCCGAGCCAGATCGCGACGCCCTCGCGGCTGACCAGGAAGTCCCACACCACCTCGGCCGGGTACGGCAAGGTGCGCGAAACGCCGATGTTCCACCCGACATCGGCCGTCTTCCCCACTGAAGAAGTCATGTCCGCATCCTCGCACCGGGGTACGACAAAACCGGCGGCCGGTCCGGGTGGAGGATGGGAACCCGTGCGCTACCGCCCGATCTCCCCCGCCGTCCTCGCCGGAGAACTCACCGACCGCATCGACGCACTCACCTCGCCGCGGATCGCGGTGGCCGTCGACGGCGCGGCGGGCGCCACCGGAACCGCGGAACTCGCCGACGCCCTGGTCGATCCGCTGCGCCTGCGCGGCCGCGCGACGCTGCGCGTGTCGGCCCGCGACTTCCTGCGCCCCGCGTCCCTGCGCTTCGAGCACGGCCGCACGAACCCCGACGCCCGCTACACCGATTGGCTCGACCTCGGCGCGCTCCGCCGCGAAGTCCTGGAGCCGCTGAAGGGTTCCGGCGCGATCCTGCCGTCGCTGTGGGACGCCGGACGCGACCGCGCGACCCGCGCCGAACGGGTGCCGCTGCCCGAAGGCGGGGTCGTGCTCCTCGACGGCGAACTGCTGCTCGGCGCCGGGCTGGCCTTCGACCTGGCCGTGCACCTGTGGCTCTCCCCCGCCGCCCTGCGCCGCCGCGTGCCGGACGCCTGGGCGGTCCCGGCCTACGAGCGCTACGAGGAAGAGGTCGATCCGGGCTCGCTCGCCGACGTCGTGGTGCGGGTCGACGACCCCCGGCACCCGGCGCTCTACACGCCTTAACGGACCACGGCCACCGGATCGCCGTCCAGCAGGCCGGCCAGCCGCCGCGCCATGACGTCCCAGCGCCAGTTCGCCGTCACCCACTCCCGGCCGGCCTGCCCCATCCGGCGCGCGCGCACCGGGTCGGCGAGCAGGCTGACCAGGGTCTCACTCAGCTGGACGACATCCCGGCCTTCGACGACGTGCCCGGTGACCTCGTCGAGCACCGCTTCGGGCGCCCCGCCGGAGTTGCCGGCGACCACCGGCAACCCGGTCGCCGAGGCCTCCAGGTAGACGATCCCGAGCCCTTCGACGTCGAGGCCCTTGCCCCGGGTGCGGGCGGGCATCGCGAAGACGTCGCCGGCGGTGTAGTGCGCCGGCAGCTCGGCCCACGGCACCGATCCGGTGAGCACGACGTCGCGCTCCAGGCCCAGCTCGGTGACCAGTTCGGTGAGCTTCTTGCGGTACGGGCCGCCGCCGACGAGCAGCAGCGCCGCGTCCGGAACGCGCTCGCGGATCGCCGGCAGCGCGCGGATCAGCTGGTCCTGGCCCTTGCGCGGGACCAGCCGGGACACGCAGACGACGGTCGGCCGGTCGCCGAGCCCGTGCCGGGCGCGGATCTCCGCGCGCGCGGCCGGATCCGGCCGGAACACCTCGGTGTCGACACCGGAGGGCAGCAGCTCCAGCCCGGCCATCGCGCCGAACGCCGCGGCGAAGCGGCCGCGGGTGTACCGGCTGACGTAGGTGACGACGTCGGCGGTGTCGCCGATCCGCCGCAGCGCCTGCCGCGAACCGGGGAGCATGGACCAGCCGACCTCGTGGCCGTGCGTCGACGCGACGACGCGGCTCGCCCCGGACCGGCGCAGCGGGTGGCCCAGCAGCGCGAGCGGCGCCGCGGCACCGAACCAGACGGCTTCGCAGTCCCGCGCCCGCATGATCTGCTTCGCCCGGCGGAGCACGTCCGGCGTCGGCAGCATCAGCGACGTCGGGTGCCGGACGACCTCGAACGGCGCCTCGGCGTCGAACTCCTCGTGCGACCCCGTCCGCGACTCCCACGACGGCGCGTAGACGACCAGGTCGTCCGCCGGCAGCCGGGTGGCGAGGGAGTTCAGGTAGTTCTGGATCCCCCCGGGCCGGGGCGGGAAGTCGTTGGTCACGAGCAGGGTCTTGAGCACGCCCAAAGGCTAGCCATCCACACCGGAGGGGCGGCACCGCGTGTGCGGTACCGCCCCTCCGTGCCGCTGATCGAGGGTCACGCCGTCGGGCGGCGCGCTCCCGAGTACTGGCTCTGCAGCGGCGAGATCTTCACGACGTCACCGGTGTCGGGCGCGTGCACCATCTTGCCGTCGCCGATGTACATGCCGACGTGCGAAACCGGCGAGTAGAAGAACACGAGGTCGCCCGGCTGGAGCTGGTCCCGCGGCACCGCGGTGCCGAAGGTCGACTGCTCGCGGCTGGTCCGCGGGATGGTCAGCCCGGCCTGCTTGTACGCCCACGACGTCAGGCCCGAGCAGTCGAAGTTGACCGGACCGGTGGCCCCGTACACGTACGCGCTGCCGAGCTTGCTCAGCGCGGCGTTCACAGCCGCCTGCGCGGCCGCCGTGGGCGCCTGGATGTTGGGGGGCGGTGTCCCGCCGCGGTCCTTCTGGGCCGTCTTGTCGGACGTGCTGAGGTTCTTGTCGGCCGCCTTGAGCTGGTCGATCTGGTCCTGCAGGGTCTTCTGCTTGGCCTGGATGTCCTGGGTCAGCTTCGCTGCGGTGTCCCGCGCGTCCTGCGCGCGCTTCGCCGCGTCGCTGGCCTTGGCGGCGGCGTCGGTGGCCTGCTGGACGGCACCGGTGAGGTTGCCCATCGCGGCGTTCTTGCCGGTCGCGATGACCTCGAGGGCCGAAGAGCGGTCGAGGAAGTCCTGCGTGGACGTGCCCGCCAGCAGCGCCGACAGCTTGTTCAGCTGGACACCGCTGGTGAACGACGCGCCGGCGAACTTGTCGACCTCGGTCTGGTACTTCTTCTGGCTCTCGGACGCCTGGGCAGCCTGCTGCTTCGCCGCGTTGACGTCGCCGGTGGCCTTGTCGAGTTCGCCCTGCTTCTTCTTCAGGTCGTCCTGAGCCGAAAGCAGGTCTTCGTTGAGCTTCTCGGCCTGGGCCGCGAGGTCGCGGTACTTGGCGAGGGCGTCGGAACCGGTGGGCGGGGTCTGGAGAACGGGGACGGGGGCGGCGGTGGCCATCGGCTGGGACACGGTGACGAGGGTGATCACCGAGGCCGCGGCCAGGGCACCTGAAACCACGCGCCTGAGGGAATGCGACTGCACGGTCGCGCGGGTCTCCTTTGCGTCTCGGCCGCCGACGGGACCGGGGCACGAAGAGGTCGGGGAGTTCCTCTTCGCCGCTGTCCCGCCACCACGCGCCCGAGCCGTGCACTTTTGCCATGCACGAGCCGCAACAGGTGAAGCACGCGGTGGTGGTTCCGGTTCCCAGCTTCCCGACAAAGCTGCGTCCGGCGGCGATCCCGTGTCGCCGCCTCCACAGACGGCCGGGGGCCACGAGATCTCGGACAGATTACGAAAAGAGCGCCACCACGTCCACCACCTCACCGCCAAAAACGCTGAGTGACGCCACTGACCACCATCGGACCAGGGCGGGAAGAAACATGTGATGGGCGTTACACGCTGGGGTTTCTCAAGGGCGCTTTTCGACTACCGACCGTTCACCGATTCAACCGACCATTCGGCGCGCCGCCACGAAACGGTGGAAATCAGGCGGTGCGCCGGATCGGTTCTTCGACCAGCCGCAGGTGTGGCACCATCCCGGCCTCGGCCAGCGCGTCGACCGCGCGCCGCTCGTCGGCGTCCCACACCACGGCGGGTGGCGCGCCGAGCAGCACGCTCACGACGCAGTCGTGGCACGAGATGCCGCGCACGGCGCAGCGGTCGCAATCGACCACCAGGTTCTCGATGTCCGAAACGGCGATGTGCGAGACGTCCACTTCGGACAGCTCGGGGGTGCCGGTCATGCGGTCCTCCTCACGTGGGAACTGCTGCTCCACACGGTAGGGGCCACCACCGACAGTTTCGGGCGATCAGACCCGGGAGAGGCGGCTGACCAGCACCGATGACGGCGTGGGATGGGCGCCGCGGGCGCGCACGGAGTCCGCGACCGCGCGGTCGGACGTCGCGACGACCATGGGACGGCCCGCGGGCTCGGCCGCGACGAGGTTGCGGATGACGTCGTCGGCCAGCACCCCCCGGTCGGAGAACAGCACCCGCACCCCGCGGGGCACCGAGGCGGGGACAGACAGCACGCCGGCGCCGTCGAACACGACGGTGACCTCGGCGGAGGTGCGCGCGGCCAGCGCGGACAGCTGGTGGATCAGCCGGTCGCGCTGGTCGGCGAGGGCCAGCTCCGGGTAGCCGGTCTTGGTGACGTTGTAGCCGTCGACGATCAGGTGCACGTTGGGCAGTGCGAGGTAGCGGTCCAAGGCGGACACGTCGGCGATCTTGCCGCCCTGGCCGGTGCCGGAACGGGCGCCGCGGACCATGTCCGCCGGGCGGGCGCCGCGCGCGCCGAGGGCGAGCTCGCGGCGGAGGCCGGTGACGGCGCCGTCGATGGTGTCGATGAGCAGGGCGAGCCGCACCTCGTCGGCCTGCCGGGCCTCGCGCGCGGACTGGCGGGCGATCTCGGCGTCGGTGACCGCGCGCTCGGCGCGGGCGCGCTCGCCGGCGACGCGCTGGCGTTCGCGCTCGAGCTGGGCGGTGAGGGCGGCGATCTCGGCGTCGCGGGCGGCGGAACCGCGTTCGGCGTCGGCGGCGGCCACTTCGGCCGCGTCCCTGGCCTGGCGCAACTGGACGCCTTGTTCGCGAAGGCGCTTCAGGAGCTTCTCGACTTCGCCCTCTCGCTCGCCCCGGGCGTTCTCGGCGGCTTGTTTCGCCTCGGCGAGTTCGGCGCGGACTCCGGCGAGCTCGGCCTCGAGCCGCTGGGTGCGGGCGAGCGCGGCGTCGCGTTCGGCACGCAGGGCGTTTTCCTCGGCGTTCCGGGCGACCAGCCGGACCCGCCCGGTGGCCCCGGACTCGCCGAGCAGGACGGCGGCCGCCGCCGCGGCGACGGATTCGGTGGCGTTGGGGTCGAGGGCGTCGGTGCGGTGCTCGCGCAGCCACTCGATGACGGCGGTCCGGAACTGGGAGGAGTCGCCGAGGGCCGCGAGCAGGGCGGCGCCGCCGAGCTTGGCGCGCTTCGCGGGGGCGAACTTGGCGACGGGCCGCAGCTGGCGCGGCACGTCGGTGGCGGGCAGCTTGGCGACGGCGGCCGCGGCGAGCTCGGCGATGCGGTCGCGCACCGGTTCGGGCAACGCCGGCCAGGTGGCGGGATCGGGATGTCCGGCCTGGTCAGCGGCCTCCTCGGCCGGCTCGGGGCGCGACGCGACACCCGAGGGACCGACCGGGTCCCCGGGCGGCTCCGGCACGAGCGGCTGCGGGTGCATTGGTCCAGGGTAGGCCCCGCCTCCGCATCCCGCCCCGCGCACCACACGGACCGGCTGCGCGCCGAAACTGTCGGTGGTCACCCCTACAGTGCCGCCCATGCGTTCGGTCCAGGCTCAGCTCGCCTTCGACGAGCTCGGAACTCCCTTGCGGGACACCACTTTCGTCGTCTTCGACCTCGAGACGACCGGGGCTCCGCCGGGGCCGTCGGGGATCACCGAGATCGGGGCGGTGAAGGTGCGCGGCGGCGAGGTGCTGGGCGAGTTCGCGACGCTGGTGAACCCGGGCGCGCCGATCCCGCCGCAGATCGTCTCACTGACCGGGATCACGCAGGCCATGGTCTACGACGCGCCGCCGATCGAGGAGGTGCTGCCGGCGTTCCTCGAGTTCATCGGGGGTGCGGTGCTGGTGGCGCACAACTCCGGCTTCGACACCTCGCACATGCGGGCGGCGTGCGAGGGGCACGGGTACGTGTGGCCGAAGCTGACCGTGGTGTGCACGGTCCGGCTGGCGCGGCGGGTGGTGCCGCGTGACGAGGTCGGGCGCTACAACCTGACGGCGCTGGCGTTGCTGTTCGGCGCGAGGACGCGGCCCACGCACCGGGCGCTGGACGACGCGCGGGCCACCGTGGACGTCCTGCACGGCCTGCTGGAGCGGGTCGGCAACCTGGGCGTGCACTCGCTCGAGGAGCTGATGGGGTACCTGCCGGAGGTGACCGTCGCCCAGCGGGCGAAACGGCACCTGGCGGCGGACCTGCCGTCCGCGCCGGGCGTCTACCTGTTCAAGGGGCCGAAGGACGAGGTCCTGTACGTCGGCACGGCGAAGGACCTGCGGCGGCGGGTGCGGACGTACTTCACGGGTTCGGAGGGGCGGAGCCGGATCCGGGAGATGGTCGCGCTGGCCGAGCGCGTCGACCACGTGGTGTGCGCGCACGCGCTGGAGGCGGAGGTGCGGGAGCTGCGGCTGATCGCGGCGCACCGGCCCGCGTACAACCGGCGGTCGAAGAACCGGCACCAGGGCTGGTGGATCGGCTTGACCGACGAGGCGTTCCCCCGGCTGTCGGTGGTGCGGCTGCCGCGGCCGGGGGTGCTGGGCCCGTTCCGCAACCAGGCGGACGCCCGCACGACCGCGGACACCCTGGCCGGGGCGTCGGGGCTGCGCACGTGCACGCAGCGGATCTCGCCGCGCTCGGCGAACGGGACCCCGTGCGTGCTGGCGGAGCTGGGACGCTGCGGAGCGCCGTGCGCGGGACGGCAGAGCGTGGCGGAGTACGGCCCGGCGGTCGAGTCGGTGTCGGAGCTCATCGCGGGCCGGGACGGCGGTCCCCTGCACACGGCGGCCGCGCACGTGGAGCACCTGGCGGCGGGCCGGCACTACGAGCAGGCGGCCCGCCACCGCGACGAGCTGGCGGGCCTGATCCGGGCGCTGGGGCGGGCCCACCGGCAGGCATCGCTGGCGTCGATCGGCGAGCTGATCGCGGCGGCCCCGGACGGAGCGGGCGGCTGGGAGCTGTCGGTGATCCGCTACGGCCGCCTGGCCTCGGCCGGCGTGGCCCGGCGCGGGGTGCCGCCGATGCCGGTGGTGGAGGCGCTGGTGGCGTCGGCGGAGACGGTGCTCCCGGACCCGGGCCCGCTCCACGGCGCGCCCCCGGAGGAGGTGGGGGTGCTGCTGCGCTGGCTGGCCCGCCCGGGGGTGAGGCTGGTCCGCACGACCCGCCCCTGGGCCGAGCCGGCGGCGGTCGCGGGCTGGCGGGGCTGGCTCGATCTGGTCGCGAACGCCCACTCACTGGAACACGTCGGCTGACGCCCGCCTCCACCGTCCGGCCCCGTGCCCGAGGGGCGAGGGCGCCGAAAACCTCCAAGAGGCCGCGACGACCGCCGGCGTGGACGTTCTTCGGCCCCCAGCAGGCCCGGTTCTGGCTGCGCCAGCCGCTGCACGACACCACGCCACCGACGCGACCACCGAGTGGCTGGAGCTGCTCTGCGACCCCGTCACGGCGAGCCTCAAGCCGGACTTCGCCGAGTTGCGCGGCACCCGGCCAGACCACCGCGGCGTAGCTAGGATCGCGGGCGACACCCGCAGACGAGTCTTGGAGGACCCAGGTGATCACCGCGATCGTGTTGATCCAGGTAGAGGCGGACGCGATCCCGGAGGCGGCGCAGGCGATCGCCGACATCGACGGTGTCGGCGAGGTCTACTCGTGCGCCGGGGACGTCGACCTCATCGCCACCGTGAAGGTGTCCACGCACGAGGAGCTGGCCGACCTGATCCCCGGCCGGATCGGGAAGGTGCCGGGCGTGCTGGACACCGTCACGCACATCGCGTTCCGGTCCTACAGCCGCGCCGACACCGAATCGGCCTTCTCGATCGGTGTGGAGGACTGAGCTCGCCTGCCGAAGCCCGGAAACACCGAAGGCCCACCTCGCGAGAGGTGGGCCTTCGACGTTGGGGGGCTAGTGCTCGGAGCGCTTGGCGGCTTCGGCCGTCTCGATGCTTTCGAACTCACCCGGTTCGCCCTGGGTGATCGAGTGCCCGTTCCCGTGACCGTTGCCGTTGGCCCGCTGCAGCGCCGCGGTCTCCTCGGCCGGGTCCGGGGACCAGAACGTGCCCGGCACCGCGTGACCGGCCGAACCCAGCTTGTTCATCTT
The DNA here is from genome assembly GCF_042881395.1 of Amycolatopsis sp. NPDC058278. Classification (NCBI taxonomy): domain Bacteria; kingdom Bacillati; phylum Actinomycetota; class Actinomycetes; order Pseudonocardiales; family Pseudonocardiaceae; genus Amycolatopsis; species Amycolatopsis sp. NPDC058278. The sequence goes on from NZ_JBHVXZ010000005.1 coordinate 159,768, forward strand.
CTTCGGCACCGACGCGCCCTGGTACTCGAGCGGGATCGCGTGCCCGTGGCTGTCCACGCCGGCCAGCGGCTGGTGGATCTCGATGAACTCACCGTGCGGCAGCCGCTTGATGATGCCCGTCTCGACGCCGTGCTCCAGCACCTCGCGGTCGGCCCGCTGCAGACCCAGGCAGAGCCGGTAGGTCAGGTAGTAGGCGACCGGCGGCACGAGGAGCACGCCGATGCGGCCCGCCCACGTCGTCGCGTTCAGGGAGATGTCGAACTGGTCGGCGATGATGTCGTTGAAGCCCGACAGCTCGATCACCATGAAGAAGCCCAGCGCCATCGCGCCCAGCGCCGTGCGGACCGGGACGTCCCGGGGCCGCTGGAGCAGGTTGTGGTGCGCGGTGTCCTTGGACAGCTTCCGCTCGAGGAACGGGTAGGCCAGCAGCAGCCCGATCAGGATCGGCATGCCGACCGCGCCGGGGAAGAACACCGCCGGGATCGTGTAGTTCCCGAGGTAGACCTCCCACGCCGGCCAGATCCGGAGCATGCCGTCGGCCCAGGCCATGTACCAGTCGGGCTGCGAGCCCGCCGACACCTGCGCCGGGTTGTACGGGCCGAAGTTCCACACCGGGTTGATCTGGAACAGGCCCGACATCAGCGCCAGCACGCCGATGACCAGCGTGAAGAACGCCCCGCCCTTGAGCGCGAAGTACGGCATGATCCGGACGCCGACGACGTTGGTCTCCTTGCGGCGCACGCCGGGGAACTGCGTGTGCTTCTGGTACCAGACCAGCGCCAGGTGCGCCCCGACCAGCGCGAGCATGATGCCCGGCAGCAGCAGGATGTGCAGCGTGTACAGGCGCGGGATGATCTGGTCGCCGGGGAACTCCCCGCCGAAGAGCGCCCAGTGGATCCAGGTGCCGGCCACCGGCACCGAGAGCACGATGCCCGACAGCGTCGCGCGGATACCGGTGCCCGAGAGCAGGTCGTCCGGCAGCGAATAGCCGAAGAAGCCTTCGAAGCAACCCAGGACCAGCAGCAGGCCGCCGATCACCCAGTTCGCCTCACGCGGCCGCCGGAACGCGCCGGTGAAGAAGATGCGGAGCATGTGGACGGCCATGGACGCGACGAAGATCAGCGCGGCCCAGTGGTGCAGCTGCCGCATGAACAGGCCGCCGCGGACGTCGAACGAGATGTCCAGCGTCGTGCGGAACGCCTGCGACATCTCCAGGCCCTGCATGTTCTTGAAGCTGCCGTGGTAGACGACCTCCTGCATGGAGGGGTCGAAGAACAGCGTCAGGTACACACCGGTGAGCAGCAGGATGATGAAGCTGTAGAGCGCGATCTCGCCCAGCAGGAACGACCAGTGGGTCGGGAACACCTTGTTCAGCTGGTGCCGCAGGCCCTTGGCCAGGTGGTACCGCTGGTCGGCGTTGTTCGCGGCCTCGCCCAGGTGCCGCTCCACGGCACTCGACCCCTTGGTCGGCGTGGTGAGTGAACTCATGACTTACGCTCCCAAAAGGCCGGACCGATGGCCTCGTTGAAATCGCCTCGCGCGATCAAGTATCCCTCTTCGTCCACCGTGATCGGTAGCTGGGCCAGCGGACGGGTCGCCGGGCCGAAGATCGGCTTGGCGTAGTGGAGCGCGTCGAACTGCGACTGGTGGCACGGGCACAGGATGCGGTTGGTCCGCTGCTCGTACAGGGAGGTCGGGCAGCCGACGTGGCTGCAGATCTTCGTGTACGCGTAGTAGTCGCCGAAGTTGTAGTCCTCCTGGCCGGCCCGCTTGACCACCTTGGCGGCGTCGGTCGGGCGCAGGCGGATCAGCATGACCGGGTTGTCTACGCGCGTCAGCGCCTTGGCCAGCGCCTCCGCGTCGTTCCGCTCGGACTCGCGGAAGGGGAACACCGTCTCCATCGCGCCCGCGTCGAGGTCCTCGGCCTTGACCAGGGAGATCTCGGTCTCCTTGCCGTGCTCGACCTCGACCGGCTTGCCGGTGTTGCGGCGCAGGTAGACCTTCTCGCCGGGGAAGTTCGGCTGCCAGCCGGTGTGCCACAGCGAATCGCGGGTCTCGGTGTCCTTCCACGGGTCCTTGATGAAGGACGCGACGGGCAGCGCCGCGGCCGCGAGGCCGAGCGCACCCGCACCGGCGATCGCCGTGCGCTTGACCAGCGACCGGCGGGCGATGGTGCTGCGGGTCCCGGCGTCGGCCAGGTGCGCGAGGATGGTCGCGCGGTCGACCTCGGGCGACCCTTCGCCGCCCGAGTCGCTCCGCTGCTGCACCGCGACCTCGGCGGGCACGAACTTCTTCGTGTACAGGATCACGCCGATGCCCAGGCCGAGGATGGCCAGGCCGAGCGTGAGGCCGAGCATCGGGGTGTAGAGGCTGTACCAGAAGTGGCCGCTCTCGTTGTCCGGCGCCTCGTACTGCCACGGCCACCAGATCAGCGAAACGACGAACCCGATCCCGGCCAGCGCGGACAGGGCGAACCAGAACGCGACCAGGCGCTCGGCCCGCTTCTCCGCGCGGGTGCCCTCCACCGGCCACGGAGTCGGGTACTCGACGATCTCGACGCCGTCGAGCGCCCCACCCAGCTTGACCAGCTGGTCACGATCCATCTCAGCCAGCTCCGCCTCCGTCGGCGGCTTCGGCCCCTCGGCACTCATGCCTTCGATCCAATCCACAACGTCACGCCGATCAGCGCGGCGATCCCGACGATAAAGGCGATGACGCCCTCCGAAGCGGGGCCGACCCCGCCGAGGCCGTTACCACCCGGGTCATTGTTGCCGTCCGACACCGACTTCACGTAGGCGACGATGTCCTTCTTCTCCTCCGGCGACAGCTGCCGGTCGGAGAACTTCGGCATGTTCTGCGGGCCGGTGAGCATGGCGGTGTAGATCTGCTCTTCGCTCGCCGGGTCCAGGTTCGGCGCGTACTTGCCGGCGGACAGCGCGCCACCGCGGCCGGTGAAGTTGTGGCACGACGCGCAGTTGAGGCGGAACAGCTCGCCACCGCGGGCCGGGTCGTCGCCGCGCAGGGCCTCGCCCTTCTCGGCGGGACGCTGGACGCCGCCGCCGTGCGCCTGGATGTAGGCGCCGACCGCGTCGATCTCGGCCTCGGTCAGCTTCGGCGGCTTCCGCTCGATCTGCGCCTCCTGGCGCGCGGCGGGCATCCGGCCCGAAGAAGTCTGGAAGTACACCGCGGCGTCGCCGATGCCGATCAGGCTCGGCCCGCGGTCCTGCACGCCCTCGAGGTTCGCACCGTGGCAGGCGATGCAGGTGTTGTTGTAGACCTGCTCGCCGAGGCGCAGCTGCGCCGGCGTGCCCTGGGCCTGCGCGGTCTGCGGCTCCGGGGCGAACACGGCGTACAGGGCGCCGGCGCCCACCAGCGCGATGCCGAGCGCGAGCAGGCCTGCGAACCGCCTCCGCAGCTTCGACCGCGCGCGGTAGCGGCGCTCCGACGATTTGGTGCTGGTGGTCATCTTGCGGCAACCCTTGCTGTCAGTTCAGGCCGATGGTGAAGGTGGTGGCGGCTGAGGCGGGACCTACGGAAGGAGGTAGATCACACCGAAGAGGCCGACCCACACGATGTCGACGAAGTGCCAGTAGTAGGACACGACGATCGCCGACGTGGCCTGGGCGGGCGTGAACTTGCTCAGTTTCGTGCGGATGAGCAGGTACACGAAGGCGATGAGCCCGCCGATGACGTGCAGGCCGTGGAAACCGGTCGCGAGGTAGAAGACCGTGCCGAACGGGCCGGACGGGATCGTCATCCCCTCTTCGACCAGGTTGTGGTACTCGTTGGCCTGGCCACCGACGAAGATCGCGCCCATGATCAACGTGATGATGTACCAGCGGCGCAGCCCGTAGACGTCGCCGCGCTCGGCGGCGAACACGCCGAACTGGCAGGTCAGCGAGGACAGCACGAGAATGATCGTGAACGGGATCGCGTACCCGACGTTGAGCTCGAACTTCTCGTCGTGCAGCGGCGGCGGCCACTGGCCGGTCGCGTTCTGCGCCTTGACGGTGAAGAACATCGCGAACAGTCCGGCGAAGAACATCAGCTCGCTGGACAGCCACACGATGGTGCCGACACTGACCATGTTCGGCCGGTTCAGCGAGTGGACCCGCTGACTGATGGTGGGAGCTGCCGTTGTCACGCGTCGCATTATGTCCTCTCGCACCGCCGCTCCGCCGGGTGGGTCCACGGCGAGCCGTCTGCGTAACCGATCACACCGGATGCCCGGGAAGGTGAGAGCTACTCATGGGTTTACTCGACCGCCTGCTTGACCTGGTCAAGAAGCGGGAAACGCCCGGTCTGAGCGCCGACGCGGCCGATCTGAAGATCGTCGCCGAGGCCTTCGACCCGGTCGTCGCGGACTCCGCCGTGCTCGCCGGTTCACCCGCCTGGGTCAGCACGGCACCGGCCGTCCTGCGGCACCACCTGCTGCTCCCGCCGGACCGGCTCGCCGAGGCGGCGTCGACCCTCGCACAGGACGGCTACGAGCTGCGGGAAGAGGGGCTTTCCGGTGATCTCGCCCGGGTGCACGCGGTGCGCGTCCAGGTGCTCGACGCGCTGCACTGCGCCCAGGAACGGTCCCGGATGGCGGGCCTGGCGCAACGGCTGGGCGGTGACGCGCTCGGCTGGGACGCGCTCCAGCCGGAGGCGCCCGCGTGATCTCGGTCTCGGCCGATACGATCGGGGCGCGAGTGGTGCGGTGACGAGAGAGGGCGTGTCCAACATGGGCGAGCGGTCGATGCGGGTCCTGGTGTTCAGCCACAAGGCGGAGGTGCGCGAGGCGATCGTGAACGCGGTCGGCCGGCGGCCCGCCGCCGATCTGGCGCGCGTGGACTACGTCGAGGCGGCCGGGATCGCCGACGTGCTGTCCGAGGTGGACGCGGGGAACGTCGACCTGGCGATCCTCGACGGCGAGGCCCAGCCGACCGGCGGCATCGGCCTGTGCCGCCAGCTGAAGGCCGAAATCACCGACTGCCCGCCCATCGTGGTGGCGGTCCGGCGGCGGGACGACCGGTGGCTGGCCACCTGGTCGCAGGCGGACGCCGTGCTGGTGCACCCGCTGGACCCGCTGACCGCCGCGGAGACCGTCGCCGACGTGCTGCGCGCGCGACGGGTCCCCGTCGTGAACGGCTGAGCCCGGTGACCACTCCGGTCCCCCGCACCTGGCCACCCCTGCTCAAGCAGCTCGTCGCGGGCGTCGACCTCTCCGCGGAGGACACGGCGTGGGCGATGGACCAGATCATGAGCGGCGCGGCGAGCCCGGCCCGGATCGCCGGGTTCGCGGTGGCGTTGCGCGCCAAGGGCGAGACGCCCGAGGAGATCGCCGGCATGGCGGCCACGATGCTGGCGCACGCCCGGCGGGTCGAGCTGGACCGTCCGGCGGTCGACATCGTCGGCACCGGCGGCGACGGCTCCAACTCGGTGAACATCTCCACGATGGCGACGATCGTCACGGCGGCGGCCGGCGCGCCGGTGGCCAAGCACGGCAACCGCAGCGCGTCGTCGAAGTCCGGCGCGGCGGACGTCCTCGAAGCGCTCGGCGTCCGGATCAGCCTGCCGCCGGAGGACGTCCAGCGCAGCCTCACCGAGGTCGGCATCGGGTTCTTCCTGGCCTCGGCGTTCCACCCGGCGCTGCGCCACGCCGGCCCGGTGCGCAGCGAGCTCGGCATCCCGACGACGTTCAACCTGCTCGGCCCGCTGACGAACCCGGCCCAGCCGGGCGCCGCGCTGATCGGCTGCGCGTACGCCGACAAGACCCGGGTGCTGGCGGAGACGTTCGCCCGCCGCGGCACCCGCGCCCTGGTGGTCCGCGGCGACGACGGCCTCGACGAGATCACCACGACGACGACGTCGACCGTCTGGGTGGTTTCGGACGGCGAGGTCACCGAGCGCAGCTTCGACCCGGCTTCGGTGGGCATCGCCCGGGCGACGGCGGAGGACCTGCGCGGCGGCGACGCGGCGGCGAACGCCGAGGTGGTCCGCGACCTGGTGGGCGGCAAGCCGAGCCCGGTCCGCGACGCCGTCCTGATCAACGCGGCGGCCGCGTTGACCGCCTTCACGGGCTTCTCGGAGTCCCTGGAGGACGATCTCCGCGCGGGCCTGACCCGGGCGGCCGAGGCGATCGATTCGGGCGCCGCGGCCGCACTGCTGGACCGCTGGATCGCCTTCAGCTGACCTCAGCTCACGTGATGGGGC
>NZ_JBHVXZ010000006.1:0-165335 GCF_042881395.1 Amycolatopsis sp. NPDC058278
AATACTTGCTCTCAAAGGAACCTCATACGAGGTTCAATACATAAGCTCTACTGGCTTAGTTCACTAGCACACTGTTGAGTTCTCAAGCAACACACTCTGAATCCACCCGCGTTATCGGCGGCTAAATCCTCGGCAGTTGTTCCAAGCGATATTCACAAGCTTTTGGTCGAGCATGCCTCAGCCTACGGGTTTAGTCGTAGGGGGTCGGCGGCCGCTCGTGGGCCGACGCTGAACATTACCCGGTCCGATCCGCGGTGTCAACCCGCTCGTCCCGGCCTGGTCTCCGGGGCTTGCGGCCCCGGTGTGACCCGGTGTTCCTGGCGACGAAGAGAAGATTACATGCCCCGGAACGGGCCCCGAACAGGGGGGTCACTTAACGGCATCGCAGCAGGTCAGAGTGCTTACGGAGGGCTACGACGGCGAGGTCGGCAAGTACCGCGGCGGGACCCGCGCCGGAGCCACCCGCTCGAAGTCCGCCGCGAGCGCCAGCATCCGGGAGTCGGACCACCGGGCGCCCATGAACGAGATGCCCACCGGGAGCGGGCCGGCGAACCCCGCCGGCACCGTCACGTCCGGGTAGCCCGCCACCGCGGCCGGGGTCGAGGAGGGGATCACGTCGTTGTCGCCCACCGCGCAGTCCGTCTTCCACGCCGGCGGGTTGGTCGGCGACGCGATCGCGTCCAGGCCGTGCGCGGCCAGCGTCTCGTCCAGGGACCGGCGCGAAAGGTCCGTCAGCTCGGCGCGCCCGGCCAGGTAGCCCGGGTCCGACGGCGGCGGCGCGGCCAGTGCCTGCTCGAACAGCTCCTGCCCCGCGAAACAGGTCTGCTCCAGCGGGTCCGCACGGTTGTAGGCGATCAGCTCGGCCAGGTTCCGGGGCCCGGACGGGCGGGTCGCCAGGTACGCGTCGATGTCCCGGTGGAACTCCGTGAGCAGCGCCGGGAACTCCAGCTCCCCCAGCCGGTCCTGGTACGGCAGCGTCACGTCGACGACCGTCGCCCCCGCTTTGACCAGGGAATTCCTGGCGGACGTCATGATCGCGTCGGTCGCCGGGCCGAGCACCGGCAGCCGCCACAGGCCGATCCGCGCGCCGCGCAGGACGCCCGGGCGAAGCAGCTTCGCGTAGTCCTTCGGCTGGGTGCGCGGGTAGGTGAGCGTGGCCGGATCCGACGGGTCCCTCCCCTGCAGGACCGACAACGTCAAAGCCACGTCGACCACGTTGCGGGCGATCGGGCCCGCGGTGTCCTGCTCGGCCGAGATCGGCACCACGCCGGTGCGGCTGACCAGGCCGAGGCTGGGTTTGTGCCCGACCGTCGCGGTCATCCCGGCGGGGCACACGATCGAGCCGTCCGTCTCCGAGCCGATCGCGACCTGGGCCAGCGACGCCGCCACGCCGGCCGCCGACCCCGCGGACGACCCGCACGGGTTGCGGTCCAACACGTACGGGTTGTTCGTCTGCCCGCCGACACCCGACCAGCCGGACGTCGGCTTCGCGGCGCGGAAGTTCGCCCATTCGGAGAGGTTCGCCTTGCCGAGGATCACCGCGCCCGCCGCGCGCAACCGCGTGATCAGGGTCGCGTCCGCGGCCGGGTGGCTGCGCAACGCCCGCGACCCGGCCGTCGTCCACAGGTCGCGGGTGTCGACGTTGTCCTTGACCAGCACCGGGATGCCGTCGAGCGGCCCGCGCAGGCGGTGCGCGCGACGCCGGGCGTCGCTCGCCGCGGCCTGGCCGAGCGCCGACGGGTTGAGTGCCAGGACGGCGTTGACCTTACCGTCGATCCGGTGAATCCGGTCGAGGTAAGTGCTGGTCAGGCCCACGGCGGAGAGCCGGCCCGACGCCATCCGCGCCTGCAGGGCCGGGATGTCGGCGGAGTCGAGGTCGAACCTCGAAGGAGCCGCCGAAGCGACGGGCGCGGCGGGGACGAGCACGAGTGCGGCGGCCAGGATCGCGAGGAACACCGGCCGCCGCCCCATCAGAGCACCGGCAAGAGGGTTCGGAGTTCGTACGGGGTGACCGCGCTGCGGTAGTTGTCCCACTCCACGCGCTTGTTCCGGAGGAAGAAGTCGTAGACGTGCTCGCCGAGCGCTTCCGGCAGCAGTTCGGACTTCTCCATCTCGGCCAGTGCTTCTCCCAGGTTCTGGGGTAGCTGGGCGTACCCGGCGGCGCGCCGCTCGGAGTCGCTCAGCTGCCAGATGTTGTCCTCGGCGGGTGGCGGCAGCTCGTAGCTCTTTTCGATCCCCTTGAGCCCGGCGGCCAGGATGACCGAGTACGCCAGGTACGGGTTGCACGCCGAGTCCAGCGTACGGATTTCCACCCGTCGGGATGACGCCTTTCCGGGTGAATACATCGGGACGCGGACGAGCGCGGACCGGTTCGCCCGGCCCCACGACACCGTCGTCGGGGCCTCACTGCCGCTGATCAGGCGTTTGTAGGAGTTCACCCACTGGTTGGTGACCGCCGAGATCTCCTTGGCGTGGTGGAGCACCCCGGCGACGAAGGCCTTGCCGGTCTCCGACAGCTCGTGCGGGTCCTCGGCGTCGTAGAAGGCGTTGCGGTCGCCTTCGAACAGGCTGACGTGCGTGTGCATCCCCGAACCGGGCTGGTCGGTGAACGGCTTGGGCATGAAGGTCGCGCGCACGCCCTGGGTCAGCGCAACCTCCTTGACGACGTAGCGGAACGTCATCACGTTGTCGGCCATCGTCAGCGCATCGGCGTAGCGGAGGTCGATCTCCTGCTGGCCCGGTGCCCCTTCGTGGTGGCTGAACTCGACCGAGATGCCCATCGCTTCCAGCGTCTCGATGGCGTGCCGGCGGAAGTGCGTCGCGGTGGCGTGGCTGGCCTGGTCGAAGTAGCCGCCGTTGTCCGCGGGCTCCGGCTCGCTGCCGTCGTCCGGCATGGTCGAGAGCAGGAAGAACTCGATTTCGGGGTGGACGTAGCAGGTGAAGCCCGCTTCGGCGGCCTTCGACAGCTGGCGGCGGAGCACGTGCCGCGGGTCCGCCCACGACGGCGAGCCGTCGGGCATCGCGATGTCGCAGAACATGCGCGCCGAGTAGGGGCCGCCCTCCGGCGTCTCCCACGGCAGCACCTGGAAGGTGGACGGGTCCGGTTTGGCGACCATGTCCGATTCGTAGACCCGCGCGAAGCCCTCGATGGCCGAACCGTCGAAGCCGATCCCGTCGTTGAAAGCGCCTTCGAGCTCCGCCGGCGCGACCGCGACGGACTTGAGGAACCCCAGCACATCGGTGAACCAGAGACGGACGAAACGGATGTCGCGCTCCTCGAGCGTGCGAAGCACGAATTCCTGCTGGCGATCCATGGCCGCACCCTAACCACAGCGTGTTAACGGCGTGTTTCGCGACGCGCCGTGGCCGCCGAAGTCACGTCGCGAGTACCGCAACGGGCTTCTTCGCCCGCGTGATGGCCAGCGAAGCGACCGACGCAATGACGGCCAGCACGGCGGCCGAATACCAGGCCAGGGTGTAGTTCCCGAGCTGGTCGCGGACCAGGCCCGCGGCCGACGCGGCGAACGCGGCCCCGAGCTGGTGGCAGGCGAACACCCAGCCGAACACGATCGGCCCGGCGTCGCCGAACGCGCGGACGCAGAGCGCGACCGTCGGCGGGACCGTGGCCACCCAGTCGAGGCCGTAGAACAGGATGAAGGCCCACATGCTCGGCTGCACGGAGTCGGTGAACAGCTGCGGCAGCAGCGCCAGCGACAGCCCTCGCAGGGCGTAGTAGACGCCGAGCAGGATCCGCGGGTCGATGCGGTCGGTGAGCCAGCCGGAGAAGATCGTCCCGACGACGTCGAAGACGCCGACCAGGGCCAGCAGGCCCGCCGCGGTCGTCTGCGGCATGCCGTGGTCGTGCGCGGCCGGGACGAAGTGGGTGCCGACCAGGCCGTTGGTCGTCGCGCCGCAGATCGCGAAGCCGGCCGCGAGCAGCCAGAACGTCCGCGTCCGGGCGGCCTGGCCCAGCACGGAGAGCGCGCGGCGGACCGAGCCGGTCTTCGGCGCCGGCCGCGCGACCTCGGCCTCGGCGGGCGCGCCGTAGGCCGTGGTGCCGACGTCGGCGGGGTGGTCGCGGATCACCAGCAGGACCACCGGGACGACGGCGAGCGCGGCGATCGCGATCACCAGCGACGCCGTGCGCCACCCCGAGCCCACCGCCAGGTTCGCGATGAGCGGCAGGAAGATCAGCTGGCCGGTGGCCCCCGCGGCGGTCAGGACGCCGGTGACGACGCCGCGACTGCGGACGAACCACCGCGCGGCGACCATCGCGGCGAACCCCATGGCCATCGAGCCGGTGCCGAGGCCGACCAGCACGCCCCAGCACAGCACGAGCTGCCAGCTCGCGGTCATGAAGACCGTGCCGCCCGCGCCGAGGGCGATGACGGTCAACGCCGTCGCCGAGACGCGCCGGATCCCGAAGCGCTCCATCAACGCGGCCGCGAAGGGCGCGAAGAGGCCGAAGAGCACGAGGTTCACCGAGACGGCGGAGCTGATGGTGGTGCGGGACCAGCCGAACTCTTCGTGCAGCGGGTCGATCAGGACGCCGGGAGCGGCGCGGAAGCCGGCGGAGGCGAGCAGCGCGACGAAAGCGGCGCCGGCGATCAGCCACGCGCGGTGCAGCTTCGGGGCGGGACGGGTCTCAACGGTCACCCCGGCAGTCTCATCGCCCGCGCGTGAGGTCGAAAGTGGCCGGAAGGACATCATCCGCAAGGATTGGGCCAACAGTAGGCTTTCGCCATGCCCCGCCTCGCGCTGCTGCTCGCGCTTCTCCTGACGGCCGGTTGCACGGGCTCGCCCGATACCCGCGGCCCCTTCCCGGCGGGCGCTGCCCTGGTGAGCGAGGCCGCGACGTCGTTCGCCTCGGTGCGGAGCGTGCACTTCGCGGCCGGCGTCAACGGCGTGCTGCCGGGGTTCCCGCTCCGCCAGATCGAAGGCGACGCGACCCTCGGCGACGGCGGCACCGCGACCGGCACGGCCGACGTCCAGGACGACACCACCACCGGCGGGCACACCAAGTTCCCGTTCGCCGTGCACGACGGCCAGGACTCGCTGCCCGATGAGTACCGGATCAGCGCGTTCCTCGGCCCGCAAGGCGGGCTGAAGCGGCTGCTCGACGGGGTGACCGACGCCAAGACCGAGGGCCGCGAGAACGTCGACGGCGCACCCGCGCTGCGGGTCGCCGGCCGGGTGCCCGCCGCCGTCGCGCACAGCGTGCTCCCGCCGATCGGCGCCGACCTCAACGTCAAGGTCTGGGTCGCCGACGACGGCCCGCGGCGCTTCGTGCGGCTGTGGGTGCAGGTCCCGCCGGCCGGCGACCACCTCAGCCCGGTGATGATCGAGCTGTCGCTGACCGAGCAGACATAGCGCTTTGCGGGGTCCGGGTGGCGAAGCCCCCGGCCCGGGGCGACGCCCCGGTTGTCACAGCTACTGCCCCGAGCACCGCTTGCCGTCCGGCGGCACCGTGCCGTCGACCAGGTAGTCCGTGCCCGCTTCGTCCACGCACTTCACGCCCTGCAGGAACACCGTGTGCTGGGTGCCCTCGAAGGTGAGCAGCGCGCCCTTCAGGCCCTTCGCGAGGTTGACGCCGGCCTGGTACGGCGTCGCCGGGTCGTTGGTCGTCGAGATGACCAGCGTCTTCGCCAGGCCTTCGATGTTCGGCACGTGCGGTTCGGACGTGTTCGGCACCGGCCAGAAGGCGCAGGCGTCGCGGGCCGCCGAAGCCGGGCGGCCGTCGTCGAGGAACGGCGCCACCTTCACGTACTCCTCCTGCGCCTTGAGGATGACGGCCGGGTCGGTGACGCGCGGGTCGTCGACGCAGCGGATAGCCGTGAACGCGTCCTGCGTGGTGCCGTACTTGCCGTCGGAGTCGCGTTCGTTGTAGATGTCGGCGAGCTTCTCGAGCGTCGCCCCGCGCTGCTGCTTCAGCTCGTTGAGGCCCGAGTTCAGGGTGTCCCAGAGGCTTTCCTGGTAGAGCGCCTGGATGACGCCGGTGGTGGCGTCCTCGTAGGAGAGCTTGCGGCCGTCGCCGACCGGCACCGGGAAGTCGATCAGCGGGCGGACGAGGTCCTGGAACGCCTTCACCGCGCCGCCGGCGTCCGCGCCGAGCGCGCAGTCCTGCTGGGCCGTGCACCACTTCGCGAACTGCGTGAACGCCGTCCCGAAGCCCTGGCCCTGCGCGACGAGCGACTCGACCGCGTCCTGCTCGGGATCCACCGCGCCGTCGAGGACCATCGCGCGGACGTTCTTCGGGAACGCTTCGGCGTACGCCGACCCGATCCGGGTGCCGTAGGAGTAGCCCAAATAGGTGAGCTTTTCATCCCCGAGGACCGAGCGGAGGACGTCCAGGTCCTTCGCGACGTCGCGGGTGCCGACGTTGGCCAGCATCCCGGTGCCGTCGTCGGTGCGCTGGGCGCACTTGGCGGCGAAGTCCTTTTCCTGCGATTCCTGCTTCAGCACGCCCGCCGGCGAGCCGTCGGTCTCGCTGTCGTCGGAGCGGTCGGCGTCCCGTTCCTGGTCGGTCAGGCAGTGGATGGCGGGCTGGCTCGCCCCGATCCCCCGCGGGTCGAAACCGACCAGGTCGAAGCGTTTTCCGAGCCCGGTGCTGGTCGTCGGCTTGGCCAGCCCGGCGGCCGCGACCATGCCCGACGCACCCGGCCCGCCCGGGTTGACCACGAGCGAGCCGATCCGCGCCCCGGCGTCCGTCGCCTTGCGCCGGAGCAGGCCCAGCGTGATCGTTTCGCCCGCCGGGTTCGCGTAGTCCAGCGGCACGGTCAGGCGCGCGCACTGGACGTCCTTCGCCTGGAACGCCGACCGCGAGTCTTCCGATGTCGCGTAAGGTGCGCAGTCGGCCCAGCTCAGGCTCTGGCCGTAGAACCGCTCCAGACCGGCGGGCACCGGCCCGGACGGCGGGTGCGACTCGGTCGTCGGCGCGGGCGGCTCGGTCTTGCCGGTGGACGTGCACGCGGTCAGCGAGGCCGCGAACAGCACGGATGTCGCAATCGCGGTGATCCTGCGACTACGGGACCTGGCGCTGGGATGTGGGAACACGGTTGGATCGTCCCATCCGGCCGCGGAACTCGAACGCACCACCGTCGCGTTGGGTGGTGGAGGCCGGTCGAGCGAGAGAGAACGGGAGACCAGGGGTGGCAGCACTGATCAGCCGGGTGGGCAAGAAGCTCCGCCGGATCATCCAGCGGCCGGGCAGCGTCGAGCTGACCCGCTACGAAGCACTGCTGCCCGCGGTCGAGAAGCTCGAACCAGAGCTCGAGAAGCTCTCCGACGAGGAGCTGACCGAGCGGGCGGGCAAGCTTCGCGAGACGCTGAAGGACACCGCGTTCGGCGACGAGAAGCTGGTCGAGGTGTGCGCGCTGGGCCGCGAGGCCGCGCGGCGGGCCCTCGGCGAGCGCGCGTTCGACGTGCAGGTGCTGGGCACGATGGGCCTGCTCACCAAGCACGTCGTCCAGATGGAGACCGGTGAGGGCAAGACCCTCGCGGGTGCGCTGGCCGCGGCCGGGTACGCCCTGCGCGGAAAGCGCGTTCACGTCGTGACGGTCAACGACTACCTGGCCCGCCGCGACGCGGAGTGGATGGGCCCGGTGTACGCCCTGCTCGGCGTGTCGGTCGGCTGGGTCGAGCCCGCGCACTCCCGCGAAGAGCGTCGTGAGGCTTACGCCAAGGACGTCACGTACGGCGCCGTCGCCGAGATCGGCTTCGACGTGCTGCGCGACCGGCTGGTGACGTCGGTCGACGACCTCGTCCAGCCCGCCCCCGAGGTCGCCATCGTCGACGAGGCGGACTCGGTGCTGGTCGACGAGGCCCGCGTCCCGCTGGTGATGGCCGGCTCGATCGACCACACCGACGCCGACGAAGAGGTCGCGAAGGTCGTCCGGCGGCTGCGCCTCGGCCTGCACTACGAGACCGACAGCGAGGGCCGCAACGCCTGGCTGACCGACGCCGGCGCGTCCGTCGTCGCGAAGTCGCTCGGCCTGGAGGTCGACGACCTCTACGGCGAGACGGCGTCGGACCGGCTGCCCGCGGTGAACGTCGCCCTGCACGCGCACGCGCTGCTCACCCGCGACGTCGACTACCTGGTCCGCGACGGCAAGGTGCAGCTCATCAACGCCGCCCGTGGCCGCGTCGCCGAGCTCCAGCGCTGGCCGGACGGCCTCCAGGCGGCCGTCGAGGCGAAGGAGCAGGTCACCGCGACCGACCGCGGCGAGATCCTGGACTCGATCACCGTCCAGGCGCTGCTCGCGCGCTACCCCGAGGTCGCCGGCATGACCGGGACCGCGGTCGCGGTCGCCGAGCAGCTGCGGGAGTTCTACGAGCTCGAGGTCGCGGTCATCCCGCCGAACACGCCGAACATCCGTGAAGACCTCGAAGACCGGGTCTTCGCCTCGCCGTCGCAGAAGCTGCGGGCGATCGAGGAGGAGATCCGCACGGTGCACGAGACCGGGCGGCCGATCCTCGTCGGCACCCAGGACGTCGCCGAGTCCGAAGAGCTGGCCGAGAAGCTGGCGAAGGTCGACCTCGAGTGCGTCGTGCTCAACGCGCGCAACGACGCCGAAGAGGCCGCGATCATCGCCGAGGCCGGCAAGAAGGGCGCGGTCACCGTGTCCACCCAGATGGCCGGCCGCGGTACGGACATCCGGCTGGGCGGCACCGACGGGGCGACCCGCGAAGAGGTCGTCGAGCTGGGCGGGCTGCACGTCATCGGCACCGCGCGGTACCCGTCGAGCCGGCTCGACGGGCAGCTGCGCGGCCGCTCCGGCCGGCAGGGCGACCCGGGCAGCGCGATCTTCTTCGCGAGCCTGAACGACGAACTCGTGCTGTCGAACGCGCCGGACGTGCCCGAGGGCATCACCGACGACGAGGAGACCGGCGAGATCACCGACCCGGCGGCCTTGCGGCAGCTCAACCACGCCCAGCGCGTCGCCGAGGGTGTCGACCTGGAGATCCACCGCAACACCTGGCGCTACACGCGACTGATCGAGCGGCAGCGGCGGGACCTGCTGGTGCACCGCGACAAGGTGCTTCGCACCGCGTACGCGGTGGAGCAGCTCGAGAAGGCGCACCCGGAGAAGTTCGGCGAGCTGAAGGAGAAGCTCGACGACCAGGACAAGCTGGAGCAGATGTGCCGCGAGGTGCTGCTGTTCCACGTCGACCAGCTGTGGTCCGACCACCTGGCGTACCTGACCGACGTCCGCGAGAGCATCCACCTGCGCGCGCTGGCCCGCGAGACGCCGCTGGACGAGTTCCACCGCGCGGCGATCCCGGAGTTCCACAAGATCATCGGCGAGGCCGATTCCCGGGCCGCGAAGACGCTCGAAGAGGCGGAGCTGACCGACGAGGGCATCGACCTCGGTGAGGCGGGCGTGCGGCGCGCGAACACGACGTGGACGTACCTGGTGCACGACAACCCGTTCGATTCGGACTTCGAGCAGACCATCAAGAAGGTCCGGAGCATGATCAAGCGGAAGTAGCCGCTTCCGTCGGCAGGCCCCCCTCCGGTTCGCCGGGCGGGGGCCTTTCGATTTCGCCCACATTCGCTCGGCCTTCCGGGTGACCGTGAGCCAGAATGGCGGCATGCCGCAACTGCGCATCGCACTCGCCCAGGTCAACCCCACCGTCGGCGACCTCGACGGCAACGCCGATCTGCACGTCGAGTGGACGCGGCGGGCCGCCGAAGCCGGCGCGCACGTCGTCGTCTTCCCCGAGATGTCCCTGACCGGCTACCCCATCGAGGACCTCTCGCTCCGCAAGACCTTCGCCGCCGCCTCGCGGCAGGGCGTCGAGTCGCTGGCGCGCCGCCTCGACGAGGCCGGGTGCGGCGAAGTGCTCACCTACCTCGGCTACCTCGACCTCGACGACGTCGGCCCGCGCGACGCCGCCGCGGCGCTCTACCGCGGCGAGGTCGTCGCCCGGCAGTTCAAGCACCACCTGCCCAACTACGGCGTCTTCGACGAGCACCGCTGGTACAAGCCGGGCACGACGCTCGACGTCGTCCGGTTCCACGGGCTCGACATCGGCATGGTCATCTGCGAGGACCTCTGGCAGGACGGCGGGCCGGTCTCGGCGCTGGGCCGCGCCGGCGTCGACCTCGTCGTGGCGCCGAACGCGTCCCCGTACGAGCGGTCGAAGGACGAGCAGCGGCTGCCGCTCATCGCCCGGCGCGCCGCCGAAGCCGGGGCGCCCCTGGTCTACACCAACCAGATCGGCGGACAGGACGACCTCGTCTTCGACGGCGACTCGCTCGTCGTCGGCGCGGACGGCACGCTGCTGGCGCGCGCGCCGCAGTTCGTCGAGCACCTGCTCGTGCTGGACATGGACCTG
This sequence comes from Amycolatopsis sp. NPDC058278, assembly GCF_042881395.1. NCBI lineage: Bacteria > Bacillati > Actinomycetota > Actinomycetes > Pseudonocardiales > Pseudonocardiaceae > Amycolatopsis > Amycolatopsis sp. NPDC058278. The sequence goes on from NZ_JBHVXZ010000006.1 coordinate 10,339, forward strand.
CCGAAGACCGGGTACGCGGGCGACGGCTCGTACGAGGGCTTGGACGTCCGGCGGCGAGTGCTGAGCGAGGATCCGCTGCCGGCGTACGAGCCGACGGCCACGCCGGTGATCAGCGAGCCGCTGTCCGACGAGGCCGAGGTGTGGCACGCGCTGGTCGTCGGGCTGCGGGACTACGTGCACAAGAACGGCTTCTCGTCGGTGACCTTCGGGTTCTCCGGCGGCATCGACTCGGCGGTCTGCGCGGCGCTGGCGGCGGACGCGCTGGGCGGCGACAACGTCTACGGCGTCTCGATGCCCTCGAAGTACTCGTCGGGGCACTCGAAGGACGACGCCGCCGACCTGGCGCAGCGGATCGGCGCGCACTACCGGGTCGAGCCGGTCGAGGACATGGTGCGTGTGTACGTCGACCAGCTCTCCCTGACCGGCCTGGCCGAGGAGAACATCCAGGCGCGGACGCGGGGCATGCTCCTGATGGCACTGTCCAACCTGGACGGTCACCTGGTGCTCGCCACGGGCAACAAGACCGAGCTCGCCGTCGGGTATTCGACGATCTACGGTGACGCGGTCGGCGCCTTCGCCCCGATCAAGGACGTCTTCAAGACGCACGTGTGGCAGCTGGCGCGGTGGCGCAACGCCGAAGCGGTGAAACGCGGGGAGACCCCGCCGATCCCGGAGAACTCCATCACCAAGCCGCCGTCGGCCGAGCTGCGGCCGGGCCAGGTGGACACCGACTCGCTGCCGGACTACGCGCTGCTGGACGACATCCTCGACGACTACGTCGAGGGCGACCGCGGGTACGCCGACCTGGTGTCCGCGGGCTTCGACCCGGAGACCATCGACCGCGTGGTGCGGATGGTCGACAAGGCCGAGTACAAGCGGCGCCAGTACCCGCCGGGCACGAAGATCACGTTCAAGGCCTTCGGCCGCGACCGGCGGCTGCCGATGACCAACCTGTGGCGCGAGGGCAAGGCCTGATCACCGGTTCGTGAAGGGCGCCTCGAGGAAATTCCCCGAGGCGGCCTTCACGCGCTCACCAAGGCAGTCGTCGCGGTTCCACCGGCCACGGGTTCGGCCGGACCAGCGCGCCCGCGATCGCCGCGGGATCGGCCTCTTCGATCGCGGTGGCCATGCGGCGCAGCGCCTCGGCCACGATCCCGGTGCGCCCCGGCTGCCCCGGGGGTAGCGCTTCGTTCCGGTTGAACCGCGACCGCAGGTCTTCCGCCAGGACGTCGATCACCTGGTGCACCCGCGGGACCCCGATGGACATGGTGAGGTGCAGCGAACCTTCCGGACCGGCCTGGGCACGGTGGCCGAGGCCGGACGGCACGTAGATCGCGTCCCCCGGCTCCAGTACCACCTTGGCGCTCACCGGGGTGTCCTCGTCGATGTACCCCCGGTTCCAGTCGCCGCCGTCCGGGAGGTCGTAGAGCGTCCACTCCTTGGTGCCTTCGACCTGCACGGCGAACACGTCGGCGCTGTCGCGGTGCGGGCGGCTGCCGAACCGGCCGGGCGCGGTGAGGTACGCGTACGTCTGGGTGGAGCCGGACACCGCCGCGCCGATGTCGCGGCAGAGCCGGGCGGCCTGCGGGTCGTAGTGCTCCATGTTGCTGAGCACCAGCGTCGCCCCGCGCTCCAGGTGCTCGCCGATGTCGTCCGCGTGGGCGCAACCGGTGAGCTGGTGCTGGTTGAGCGTGCGCGACCGGGTGAAGGTGGTCACCGGCGCGGCGTCTCCGCCGTAGCTCACGGTGAGCTGCGGATAACGCAGGTTGCCGTACACCAGCCAGTGCTCGATCTTCTCGCGCGTCACGAGCTCGCGCACGGGATCGGCGGCGGCGAACACCAGGTGCTCCCGGCCCCAGCGCAGGTCCTGGGCCTGCTCGGGCTTGGCGAACAGCGCCGCCCAGGTCGGGTCGGTCGTGTAGTCGTCAGTCATTTCTCTCCCTGTGCCGAGATGTCATGCGGCGAGCAGCGCCGCGTCCCACCCGCATGCCGGTGTGCCGAGCCAGCCGAGCAGGGCCAGCGCGACGCCCGCGGCGCCCTCCAGGAACCCGGCGCTGTCGCTGTTCCCGTCCGCCCGGAAGCCGAACGCGGAACCGGGGTCGTAGGAGTCCAGGACGTGGGCGGCGATCCGGTCGGCGCCGGCGAGCAGTTCCGGCGAACCGGTCTCCCGGCCGGTCCGCGAAACCAGGTGCAGCAGCCCGGCCCAGCCGTGGCACAGGCCGGCATCCACCAGACCGAGGTCGGCCGCGGGCCGGCGCAGCGTCGCCGTCAGCGCGCAGACGGCTTCGTCCGTCCACTCCGGACGGCCGAACGCCGAGCCCGCCAGGGCCAGCGCCCGGGCGATGCCGGGAGTGCCGTAGCACCAGGCCGACTTGGTCGGTGCCAGCCGCGGCGGGCGGCCGGCCAGCTCCGCCGCGGCGATCCAGGCCGGCCAGTAGCGGCCGTGCTCGTCGAGGTCCGACCAGGTGAGCAGCCAGTCCACGATCCGCTCGGCCGCCGCCTCCTGGTCCGGCACCCGGACCCCGGCTTGCCAGGCGAGCGCCAGCAGGGCCAGCGGCCCCGCGATGCCGTGGGCCATCCCGGCATCGGCTTGCCCGGCCTTCGTGGCCGGGTGCTCGGCCCACCACCCCGGCCGCCCGCCGACGGTCTCGGTCAGCGCGACCAGGTACCGCAGCACGGCGCGCGTCACCTCGACCGCGCCGCGGTCCAGCAGGTGCCTGCCCACCCCGGTCACGCCGGTCACCACGTCGTAGGCGGAGAACACCGTGCCCGCCGTGCCCGAGGCCAGGCGCTCCCACTCCGGGTGGAGCCGGCGCGCGACCCAGCCGGTGAGCAGATCGTCCAAAGTGGACAGGAGACCGGCGTAGTCGCCGGGTCTGCGCACGGCCCGGGCAGTGGCGAAAGCCAGTGCGCCCGCTCCGACGTAGAGACCGTGCACCACCGGTTCCGCCTGGGCGCCCAGGGCCAAGTGGCGGTGGGTCACTTCGCGGTAGCCCGCGTCCGCGCACGCCAGTTCCGCGAACAGCAACGCCGTCGCGGGATAGCCGTCCGACAAGGACAACGGCGTCCACCGGTCCGGCGACCGCTCGGCCATCTCGGCCATCATCGCCACCGGATCGGCCAGCCTGCGCGCGACCTGCTCGACCACCAACCCGGCCCGCGTGCGGACGGCGGTCACGTCCACTGTGGTCACTTGCCGAACCTCGCCCGGTTGCGGTGGGCCTCGACGGCGCCTCGGGCCAGGGCCAGCGACCGGAACTCGGCTTCACGATCGATTCCGACGAGCCGGTTGTGGTGCATGTGCAGCAACGCCGTCAGCAGCGAGTCCGGCGCTCCGCCGCTCGCGCGGGCCTGCTCGCCGTACGCCGCCAGCGCCGGCCTCCGCGCCGCCCACGACTGCAGGAGCAGGTCGCCACCGGGACGCTCGGCGAGGGCACGCCAGCCGCTCGCCGGGTCCAGGAGCGCGACGGCTTCCCGGCGCACCGCCTGGAAGTCGCGGTGGTGGCGGCCCTTGGGGTACTGGCCGAGCAGCCACGCCGGCCAGTCGCGGTCCGGGTCGAACGCGTCGAGGAGGTCGAGGTAGTTGGCCGCGGCCAGCAACCCGGGTTCGATGCCCAGCTCGGTCAGCCGCAGCTGGGCGAGGACGGATTCGCTGTCGGCGCGGAAGGCGTGCTCGGCGGCCGCCATCAGCTCGGGACCGCCGTAGCGGGCGGACTCCGGGACGTAGGTGTCGAGCACGAGCCGGTTCGCCAGGCCGGCGGCGCACAGTTCGGCGGCCCAGGCGTGCAGGCCGGGCAGGAGTTCGCCGGCCGAGCCGTGGAAGCGCAGCCTCAGGTGCGGCTCGGGGTCGGTGTACCGGATGAAGAACCAGCGATCGGCGTCCAGGCGCAGCCGGCCGACGTGCTCGGCCAGCAGCTCGTTGTGGCGGGCGGCCGAGGCGTAGAGCTTGGCGTACAACCATTCCCCGCCGGGCAGGTGGGGTCGCGAAGGCGGCGGCTGCGCGACGACCCGGGCGGCGGTGCGGCGCGGTCCGGCCCCGCGCATCGGCACCACCAGCTCGGCGGTGTGGCCGTCGAGCCAGCCGGTGTCCGCCGGGCCGCCGAGCACCTCCCCGACGAGGGTGTCCGGGCGCCGGGTCAGCTCGTCGCGCAGCAGCCTGCGGTGCAGTTCACCGGAGAGGTCCAGTTCCAGGCAGGAGTCGCCGTCGATGGCCTGCACCCGCTCGGGAACCCGCCACCGCTCCCGCCACGCGTCGAGTTCGGTGTTCCAGTCCGCCCAGGACAGGCTCGTGTCCCGCATCAGGTTGCTCGCCCGCCACGTGGCGGTGGCCAGCACGGTGCGGCCGTAGCGGACCCGCGGCTGCATCGGCAGCCGCCGGATGACCGAGCCCCACGACCACGGGTCGAGCCCGCAGTGCGCCGTCGAGGTGATCTCCCTGATCAACCGCACGACGTTCGCCGTGGACCGGCTGGTGTTGACCCGGTGCGGCGAAACCGCCAGCACCTCGGCGCCCAGCGCGGGCGCGGCCAGGAACAGCCGGTCGCCGTCGAGGCCGACGGCCAGATCGGCCACGCCGAGCACGTCGTCGCGCCCGCGTTCGGCGAACGTCCCGATGGCGAGGGTGTGCCCGCACACCGAGGGCACCTGCAGCACGTTGCCCATGCGGCCGTGCAACGGGCGGAACACCAGCTGTGCGGCGAGCAGCTCCGGCTGGTCGGGTGTCACCGGGAGGGGCCGGTCGTCGAAGAGGTAGGCGAACCGGGCGAACATCTCCCCCGCGTTCGGCGACCCGCCCGACCGGCCCACCACCAGCTGGAAGTCGCCGTCGTCCAGGGCCGCGGCGGACGGGGAGAGCACCCGGACGCACAGCTCGGCGCTGTCCGGCGCCGGGGCGTCCGGACGGTGCGGCGCGAGGGCGTCCACGAGCTCGTCGTCGAGCACCACTTCGAGCGAGCCGTTGAGCAGCGCCCGCTGGGCGAGTGCGGCCAGGGTGTCGTCGAGCGGGGTGGGTGGGATCGCTTCGACTTCCATGCGCCGCTCGCTGTCCGGCACCTGGTAGCCCGCGGGCACGCCGAGGCCGCGTTCGGGGTCGACCAGTTCGGCCAGCGGCACCAGCTGCTGCATGCCGTACCGCTCGGCGAACAGTTCGCGGTACTGCGCGATCTGCGGCAGCTCCGGCCGGGCGGCCCCGAACCGGGTGAGGACCGAGGCGGCGCGGGCGGCCTCCTCGGCGACCTCGCGCGGCAGCCGCACCTCCGCGTCGACGCGCAGGTCGACCTGGATCGGGGCCCGCTCGGTGTGCTGGATCGCGCGCAGCGCGGCGACGGCCCGGTTCCACTGCGGCAGCCCGCCACCGATCGGCGCTTCGGCGTAGGCGGCCAGCAGGGTGCGCGCTTCCCGCAGCGCCGGCAGTTCCGGCAGATCGGGCACCGCGGCGAGCCGGTCGATGACGTGGCCGAGCAGGTCCGTGCCGCTCAGCGATGGCCGCAGGTCGGTCAGGAGCATGTCCCGGGTGACCAGGCCGGTCAGCATCTTCTCGATCGCCGCGGCGGATGCGCGCGGGAAGGCGGCGGCGACCTCGCCGGCCAGCGCGGTGAAGGCGATCGGTTCCCGGGCCCGTGCGAAGACCAGGTCGACGGGCGGGGTGCGGCGCACGGACAGTTCCCGGGCCGAGCGCGTCTCCTTGCCCCCGTCGTTCGCCACGTACGGAAGGACGAGCCGGTCGCCCCGGGTGAAACACAGGTCGTTCGCGACCACCCGCAGGGTGCGCAGCACGCGGGGATCGCCCTCCAGCCGTAGCACAACCGCGGTCAGCCAGCCCGCGTCGACCCGGACGCCCTTGCGGTGTGCCGGGCCGAGCCGCACCTTCGTCGCGTCGTCGAAGGCCGCCACCGCCACGCCGGAGTAGAGGCCGAACGGGGTCGGCCTGCCCGCCATGCGCAGCAGGTACCGGGCGACCGTGCGGGCTGCCCGGTCCACTTCGGTCGTCGCGGCGCGTCCCGCGTCCGCGTTCCGCAATGCCCCGGCGAGAGCGGTGCTCGACAGTTCGACGGCCTCGCGCACCACCGGATCGGTGAGCGCGGTGCGCAGCACACCGGATGCGTCGGCCAGGCTGACCCGCGTCGCCTCCGCCAGCGACGCCGGAGCGGTCGGCATGCGCAGCACGGCTGCTTCGTCAGGCACGTAGCGAACCACCGGGACTCCCTCCACATCGGAACGCCACGCACACAACCACGCTTCACCGCACCGCGTCACCGGCTTCCCGGCCCGCGTCGGCGAGACGTCGGCGGAGCGTCGGCAGGGCGTCGGCGACTGCCCGGAAGGTGGAACCGGGCCGGCTGTGGCCGGTCCCGTGAAGATCGACACGAAAAGGAAACCGACGAATGACGATGATGGCGCCGACCGAAGAGGACGCCATGTTCGAGCTGGAGCTGCGGATCCTGCCGCAGGACGGCAAGGACAGGTACTCCCTCAACGGGGCTTACTCCGACGACTGCGTGCACGCCTCCGCCGTGACCGAGGGCTGCACCACGACCAGCAACTGCACGATCACCTGCTACACCAGGTTCGCGCCGGAGAGTGCGGCTCCGCTCGCTCCGACCATGTGCAACACCTGATCCACGGTGCTCCGGGCTCTGCTTGACCCCGCCCTCGCGGCGCGGGTCGCGGCAGTGTCCGCCGACGTGGCGGCGCGCGCGGTCGATCCCGGACGGATCGCCGCGGGCGTCGCCGCGCTGGGCGGGCAGTCCGCGTTCGCCGAGGAGGTGCGGTGGCGGCCGGTGTCGCTGGCCTTTGGTGACGCGGGTACCGCCGTGCTGTGCGCCGCGCTGGACGCCGCCGACCCCGCGGCGGGCTGGGACCGGGTGGGGCACCGGTTCCTCTCCGCGGCCGTCACCGCGTTCGACGAGCCTGACGGCTCGCTGTCGCTGTTCGTCGGCGGCACCGGTGTGCTGGCCGCGGCCGGCCTGCTCAGCCGCGGCGGGACGCGCTACGCCGGCCTGCGGGGACAGCTCGCGGCCGCCCTGCTGCCGACGCTCGACCGGGTTCTCGCGACGGCCGGTGCGCACGAGTCGGGCTATGACGTCGTCCACGGGTTGTCCGGCTGGACCGCGGCCCTGCTGCTCGACGCCGGCACTCCCACCCGGGTGCTGTCCACCTTCGGCGACGCACTGGCGCGGCTCGGTCCGGACTTTCCCCAGCCCGGCCTGGCCCACGGCGCGAGCGGGCCGCTCGCCGCGCTGGCACTGCTGGATCGGCGGGTCCCCGGCTTGCGGACCGCCATCCGGGCGTTGGCGAACCGCGTGGCCACGGCCGATTTCGAGAACGGCAGCTGGTGCGTGGGCCGGGCCGGGGCCGCCCGGGCGCTGTGGCTGGCCGCCCGCGCCCTCGACGACGTCCGGCTGGGTGAGCGAGCCCAGGAGCTGGCCCTGCTCGACACCGAACACCGGACACCGGCTTTCTGCCACGGCACGGCGGGTGCGTTGCTGGTTTCCGCCCTGTTCTGGTGGGACACCGGCGACGAACGGCATCGCACGCACGCCGCGCGGCTCTGCACGCGCCTGCTGGACGCCTACGAGCCGGACACGGTGTTCGGCTTCCGCGACGTCGAGCCCGGCGGGTCCACAGTGGACAACCCGGGCCTCCTGGTCGGTGCCGCCGGGATCGCCCTGGTGCTGACCGCACTCACCGCACCCCGGCCACCCGCGTGGCCACGACTGTTCCTGGTGGCGTGACCCATGTTGTGGACGACGAAGAACGACGACCGCCGCGGCCCGGACGGCGACGACCCGCTGTTCGGCACCGGGATCCGGCTCACCGACGGGTTCGCGCAGCACGAAGGCGCGGCGGCCGCCCTCGGCTTCTGGGCCATGCTCCGCAGGCTGCCCGCGCTGCTGCGCATCACGTTCGGCATCGCCTGGCGGGCGGGCCGGTGGACCCTGCCGGTCGCGGTCGCGGCGAACGTACTGGCGGGGGCGGCGACGGCGGTGATCCTCGTGGCCACGAACTCCGTGCTGGCCGTCCTGCTGTCCGCGCCGCCGAGCCGGGAACTGCTCCTGACCGCCGCGCCGTCGATCGCCTGGGTCGTCGCGGGCGGGGTGCTGCGCAGCGTGCTGTCCTCGGTGGGCAGTGCCGCCAACGGGCGGCTCGGGCCGCGCGTCGATCGGGCCGCCTACGTCCGGCTGCTGGAACGGGCGGCCGCCGTCGAACTGGCCGTCGTGCAAGACGCCACGTTCAGCAACAACCTCGCCGCCGCCCGGCGCGGGGCGCTGGCCGCCCGCCAGGTCACCACGGCCACGATCGCGTTGCTCGACGCGATCGCGGGCCTCCTCGCCGCGGGCAGCGTCCTCGCCGTGCTGCACCCCGCGCTGCTGCCGATGCTGCTCGCGGTGATCCTGCCCTCGGCCTGGGGCGCCGTGCGCGTCGCACGGGCACGGTTCCTTTCGATGAAACGGTGGACCGAGCTGCACCGCCAGCTCGACACCCTGGCGTCGCTGCTCACCCAGCCGGCGTCGGCCGAAGAGGTCCGGGCCCACCAGAGCGGCCGGTTCCTGCTGGACCACTACCGGCGCCTGGCCGGGCAGGCCGAGGCGGAGGAATCCCGGCTGGCCGACAGCCAGGCCCGGACGACGTTGGCCGCCGACGGCGTGTCCGGGCTGGCCAAGGCCACCACCTACGGCGCGCTCGGGCTGCTGCTGATCGCCGGCGCGGTGCCACTGGCGGTCGCGGGCACCGTGGTGCTCGCGATCCGGACCGGGACCCAGCACCTGACCAAGCTGGTCATGGCCGTCAACGACCTCTACGAGCAGGGCCTGTTCGTCCAGGACTGGCAGCAGGCCTGCGAGCGGGCCGAGGCCGAGGCGATGCCGGCCCGGACCCGGCGACTGCCGCACACCCCGGGCACGATCACGGCCCACGACCTGCACTTCGGCTACCCGAACTCGGCCGAGCCCGCGCTGCGCGGCGTGGACCTGACCGTCCGGCGCGGCGAGGTGGTGGCGCTCGTCGGCGAGAACGGCTCGGGCAAGAGCACGCTCGCCAAGCTGCTCTCCGGGCTGTACCTGCCAAGCCGGGGCAGCGTCCGCTGGGACGGCGTGCCGACGTCGGAGCTGGACCGCGAAAGTGTCTTCGACCAGGTCGCGCTCGTCGCGCAGGACTTCGTCCAGTGGCCGTTCACCGCCCGGGTCAACGTCACCATCGGCCGCTCCACCCGGCCGCCGGACGCCGAAGCCGTGCGCCGGGCCGCGCGATTCGGCCGCGCGGACGAGGTGATCGCCCGGCTCGACCGTGGCTGGGACACGCTGCTGGCCCGGGAGTTCTGGGGCGGGACCGCGCTGTCCGGCGGGCAGTGGCAGCGGCTGGCCCTGGCCAGGGTGCACTACCGGGACGCGCCCGTCGTCATCTTCGACGAGCCGACCGCGGCGCTCGACCCGCGCGCCGAGGCAGAGGTGTTCGACCAGGTCTGCGGCCTCGCCGACGCCGGCCGGGCCATCGTGCTGGTGACCCACCGGCTGGCCTCCGTCCGGCGCGCCGACCGGGTCTACGTGCTCGACGAGGGCCGCGTCATCGAGCACGGCACGCACGAGGAGCTGATGGCCGTCGACGGCCGGTACGCCGAGCTCTACCGGTTGCAGGCCGAGCAACACGGCCTGCGGCGCTGACGATCAATACGCCCATTCGGCGAACAACCGCCCTTCCGTCCTGACACACTCTGCTGGCACATGGGACCGACCGGGGAGGGTCGCAGGTGGAATTCGGCGTGCTCGGCGCCCTGCGGGTGCGGATCGGCGGGTGCGAGGTCCCGGTGCCTGCGGGCAAGCACCGCGTGGTACTCGCGTCGCTGCTGCTGCGCGCCGGACAGGTCGTCTCGGTCGCCGAGCTGATCGAGCACCTGTGGGCGGACGCGCCGCCCGCGGGGGCCCGCAGCACCGTGCAGACCTATGTCCAGCGGCTGCGCCGGGCCTTCGCGCCCGCCGAGCCGATCACCACCCACCGCGACGGCTACTCGATCGAGGTCGGTCCCGGCGCGCTCGACCTCGACGCGTTCCGCACCGCGGTCGCCGGTGCGGACGCCGTGCGCGGGAACCCGCTCGCCCAGGCCGAAGCGTTGCGCGCGGGCCTGGCGCTCTGGCGTGGCCCGGTGCTCAGCGACGTGCCGTCGGAATCGTTGCGGGCCACGGTGGCGCCGTCGTTGTCCGAAGAGCGCCTGCAGGTGCTCCAACGGGTCATCGACGTCGAGCTGGCCGCGGGCCGGCACGCCGAGCTGGTCGCCGAACTCCGGGGGCTCACGGCCGAGCACCCGATGCGGGAGCGGTTCTGGGCGCAGCTGATGCTCGCCCTGCACCGCGCGGGCCGGCAGGCCGAAGCGCTGGCCGCGTACCGCACCGTGCGGACCCGGCTCCGGGACGAACTGGGCATCGAGCCGGGTGACCGGCTGCGCGAGCTGCACCAGGCCGTGCTCACCGGGGAGGTCGAAGCCTCGCCCGCCGGTCCCCCGCCGCCGGTGGATCCGGCGCGCTCGGCACCTTGGGTCGCGCAGTGCACCCTGCCGCTGGACGTCCGGGTGTTCGCGGGCCGGGCCGACCTCGTGGACCAGCTGCTGATCACCCTGACCGGGGCGGCCGTTCCGGTGGTGGGCGTGTGCGGCCCGGCGGGGGTGGGCAAGACCGCGCTCGCGGTGCGGGTGGCCCACCGGCTGCGCGCGGCCTTCCCGGACGGTCAGTGGCACGTCCGGCTCGGCCGGGCCGAGCTTTCCGAGGTACTCGCGGACCTGTTGCACGCCACCGGGCTGGACCGCGCCCACCTCCCGGCATCGGTCGAGGCGCGGGCGGCCCAGCTGCGGGCGCGGCTGGCGGACCGGCGCGTCCTGCTCCTGCTCGACGACGCCGCCGACGCCGAGCAGGTGCGCCCCTTGCTGCCCGGCACACCGGGCTGCGCCGTCCTGGTCACCAGCCGGGTACACCTCGGTGGGCTCGCCGCGCTCCACGACGCCAGGGTGGTGACACTCGACACGCTGAGCCCGGACGAGGCCCGGACGCTGTTCACCGACCTGCTGGGCGCCGGCACCGCGGACCCGGCCGCACTGGCCGAAGTCGCCCGGCTGTGCGGATACCTGCCGTTGGCGCTGCGGCTCGCCGCGGCCAACTTCGACGGCGGCGTCGAGCACTACCTCGCGGAGCTGCGCGCGGGTGACCGGCTGGGGCGGCTGGCCGTCCCCGGCGATCCGCGAGCCGCCGTGCGCACGACGTTCGCCCTGTCCTACCACGCGTTGCCGGATCGGGCGCGGCGGCTGTTCCGGTTGCTCGGGCTCGTGCCGGGCCAGGACTTCGGCGCCGAGGTCGCCGCCGCGGTGCTCGGCTGCGGCAGGCTTTGCGGGGGTACGGGTGGCGAAGCCCCCGGCCCGGAGCGAAGCTCCGGTTGTCACGGCAGGCTTTGCGGGGGTCCGGGTGGCGAAGCCCCCGGCCCGGAGCGAAGCTCCGGTTGTCACTGCCTGCCGGAGGCCCACGAGGCACTCGACCACCTCGTCTCGCGGCACATGCTCGGCCGGCCGGTGCCCGGCCGGTTCCAGTTCCACGACCTGATGCGGCTCTACGCGACCGAGTGCGCTCGCAGCGAGGAGCCGGCCGAGGACCGCCGGACGGCGCTGCGCCGGCTCTTCGCGCACTACCTCGACGCCGCCGACGCCGCGGGGACCGTGCTGTACCCGGACCTCAGCCGGCTTCCGCGACCGCGGCCCGGTGCCCGGTTCGGCTCGGCGGACCAGGCCCGCGACCACCTCGAGACCGAGCACGCCAACCTCATGGCCGCCATCGAAGCGGCCGAGCCCGCCGGTCTGCCGTCCTACGCCTGGCACCTGGCCGACGCGCTTCGCGGCTACTTCCACTCACGCAGCACGACGACCCAGTGGGCGTCCGCCGCACGCACAGCACTGCGAGCCGCCGTGCACGCCCGCGACGAAGGAGCGCGGGCCGCGATGCACATGAGCCTGGGCATCCTGGCCTGGACGCTGGGCCGGCACACCGAGGCGCTGGACGAGATGGGCCAGGCACTCGAGAGGAGCCGCCGTGCCGGGTTGGTGCCCATCGAAGGGGCGGCGCTGCTGAACATGGGCATCATCCAGCTGGAGATCGGCAGGCCGGCGCCGGCCGTCGAGCTGTTCGCCGAAGGGCGGGAACTGGGCAGGCGTACCGGACAGGACTTCGTGGTGGCCAACGCGCTGCTCAACAGCGCGAGTGCCCACCTGGAACTCGGCGAGCTTGAGGTGGCCCGCGAATGCAGCGAGCAGGCCATGGCGATCTGCGACCGGGTGCGCTCGCCGCACGCCGCCGCGACGGCCCGCTCCAACCTCGGGCAGGTGCACCTCGCGGCGGGCAGGCTGCCGGCGGCGCAAGAGCACCTGACCGCGGCGCTGGCCGCCTTCGAAACCCTCGGGTCCGCTGTGGACGCCGCCGAAACGCTGTCCCACCTGGCCGCGGTGCACCGCGATGCGGGCCGGGCGGACGAGGCGAGCGACACGGCGCGAAAAGCGCTGGCCGCCGCTCGATCCGTCGACGCGGTCCGGGTCCTCGGCGAAGCCCTCGTCGCCCAGGGCACCGTCGACCAGCTCGGCGGCCGTCACCGCGAGGCGCTCGCCCATTTCCGCGAAGCCGCCGACCTCTTCGCGACGGACGAACACAGCCGTGTCCTCGGCGACGCCCGGATCGGTTTGGCGGTCTCGTACCGGTACCTGGGCAGCCTGGCCAAATCGGCCCACTACGTCCAGACCGCGCTCGCCGGAGCCGTCGCCGCGGGCCGGAACGTCCAGCGGGGAACCGCCCTGACCGCGCTGGCGCTCACCGAACACCGGCTGGGCCGTCGCGACGCGGCCGAGACCGCCGCGCGCGCGGCCCTCGAGTGCCACGCCCGCACCGGTCACCGCCTCGGGGAAGACCGCGCTCGCGCCGCACTGGCCGAGATCACCGATGCCCTGACGGCCACCCGGATGACGGTGAGCGTCCGGTAGCTAGCTCAGCGCGACCTGGCGGCCGTCCGGGGTGCGGAGGGCCGCCGTCAGGCCGGCTTTCGCGGCCCGGCGGACCAGCAGTTCCAGGCCGAGCGCGTCGGTCGCCGCCAGCACCGAATCCGGGTCCGGGTGGGTGCCGGTGACCATCAGCAGCGGCAGGGACGGCAGGTCGCGCGTCGTCGGGTGCGGGGTGGCGCCCCAGTCGATGAGGAACGGGTGCAGGGTGCCCGGGACGCTCGGCGGGGTCAGGCGCCAGCGCAGCGTTTCGCCGTCGCCGGTTTCGCGCGACATCTCCATCGGGTCGCCCGGGTCGAAGCCGTGGGCGCGGGCCGCGGCGACCGTCGCGTCGATGTCGGTCGTGCGGACGGCCCAGGCGACCAGCGCGGGCTCGGTCAGGTCGTCGATGCCGAACGGCCGCGGCCCTTCGGGGTCCGGCTGGGCCGGGTCCGGGCCGATGACCTCCAGGTACATCCCCGCGCCGAGGTCGGCGAGGTGGTTGGCCGTGCCGACGCCGACGTGGCGGCCACCCGGCACGGGCGTGACTCCGGTGAGGGCGGTGACCCGGGCGACGGCGTCGGCGAGGTCCGGACCGGCGTAGACGAGGTGATCGAGCACGAGCGCCATCATCCCGCGCCGACGGCGCTCGCCGCATCGACCATCCCGTGGCCGTGGTAGGTCGTTCCGTCCTTCGTGGACGCGCAGACGGCGTCCGGGCACGGCAGCGGCGTCGCCGTGGCGTAGAGAGCGCGCTTGATCCGCTCGGCGCTCCAGTGCGGGTGCTCGCTCGCGATCAGGGCGGCGACACCGCTCGCGTGCGGCGCGGCCATCGACGTCCCGTTCGCGGAGCGGTATTCGCCGTTCGGCCAGGTCGACCAGACGCGCGCGCCGGGCGCGGCGACGCTGATCCGGGACGCCGAGTAGTTCGAGAAGGTCGCTTTGACGAGCTTTTCGTCGAGCGCGCCGGTGCCGACGACGCCGGGCAGCTCGTGCGGCAGCCGGGTGCAGCTCGGGTCGATCCGGCGCTCCACCGGCGTGCTGTCGGCCGGGCTCTCCTTGTCCGCCGAGCGCGTGTCGAGGTTGATCCCGGCGTTGCCGGCGGAGGCGACGACGAGGACGTTCCGGCGCTGCGCGTACGCGACCGCCCGGCCGACGGCGAGCTTCGCCGCGGCCTGGTCCGGCTGGTCGTCGCAGTTGTAGCGCCACGGGATCGAGCGGTAGCTGTTGTTGGTGACGGCGAACCCGTGCTCGGCGGCCCAGACGAACCCGCACACCATGCTCTCGGCCGTCTCGGTGTCGTCGAGTTCGGCGAGCTTGACCGCGGCGATTCTCACCCCCGGAGCGACGCCGACGACGCCGGTTCCGTTGCGGGCCGCGGCGATCGTGCCCGCGACGTGGGTCCCGTGGCCGTCGAGCGTGGGCCGCCAGGCACCGGGGCCACGGTCGGACCGGCCGGACAGGCAGGAAACGGAGTTCCGGCTGTCGAACGCCGGTTTCAGGTCCGGGTGGGTGTCGTCGACGCCGACGTCGAGGACGCCGACGAGGGTGCGCCGGCTGCCGTCGGTGACCTGGTGCGCTTCGGGGAGGTGCAGCGCCGGGACGTCCCACGCCGTGCCCTCCGGCGGGACCTGGCCGGAGTTCGGCGAGTTCGGCCCGGTGTAGCGGAGGTCCTTGCGGGGCGCGAAGAACTCCTTCGGGATCTTCGCGGTGCGCGTCGCGCCGACAGCGTCGATGCCCGGCGTTTTCCGGACCTTCGCGGCGAAGTCGTCCTTCGCGGTGTACGCGACGACGACGCCGATCTGCGGGTAGCTCGCGACGACGGTGCCGCCGGCTTGCTTGACGACGAGTTCGGCCCACCCCGTGTGGTGCGTGACGACGACGTGCGGCATGACCAAGGGGTCGGCCGCCGCCGGCGTCGCGATCAGGCCCAGCATGAGCGCCGTGGCCAGGATGATTCGCCGCACGCGTCCTCCTCGAATTCGCCCAAACCGAACTTAGCGATCATTCGCGGCAAGGCGGTACCCCTCTTCGGTCGTAGGCTGGGCGGCATGACGACGGGGTTCACGGTGTTCGGCACGGCGATCGGGGCGTGCGGGCTCGCCTGGCGCGACGACGTCGTGATCGGGACGTCGCTGCCCGAGGGCAGCGAGGCGCGGACCCGCGCCTGGCTCGTCCGGCGGTTCCCGGACGCCGTCGAAGGAACGCCGCCGGCGCCTGTGCGGGCCGCGGTGGCCGGGATCGTGGCGCTGCTGGGCGGTGCGCGTCAGGACCTGGCGTCGATCGAGCTGGACTTTTCCGGGGTGCCGGAGTTCAACCGGCGCGCGTACGAGGTCGCGCGGACGATCCCGCCGGGCAAGACGCTCACGTACGGGGACATCGCGCACCGGCTCGGGCAGCCGGGGTCGGCGCAGGCCGTCGGGCAGGCGATGGGGCACAACCCGTTCCCGATCATCGTCCCGTGCCACCGGGTGCTGGCGGCCGGCGGGAAGGACGGCGGGTTCTCGGCGCGGGGCGGTGTCGGGACGAAACGCCGGATGCTCGTGATCGAGGGCGCGCTGGCGGACGAGCCGACGCTGTTCTGAGCCCGGCCGGCCGGGCTCAGAACGGCAGCACGCGTGATCGAAGGGCCGACTCACGTGATTGGAGGGTCGACTCGCGTGATTGGACGGACGACACGCGTACCTGGAGGACCGACACGCGTACCTGGAGGGACGACACGCGTGTCTGAGGGCCGGCTCGCGGGTGGGCCGCGAGCCGAGCCGGTCAGGCCGGTTGGGACGCCGGGGTCCAGGGCTTGATCCAGGGGGACTCGGGCCAGCCCTCGGCCGCTGCCATCAGGGGGTACGCCGTGCCGCCGTCGATGTGCTCGCGGATGATGTCCGCGTGGCCGGCGTGGCGGGCCGTCTCCTGGATCAGGTGCAGCAGGACCCAGCGGACCGACCACGCCTCGACGTCCTGCGGGAACCAGGGCACGCCCTTCGGTACCGGGACCGCCTGGCCGAGGTCGTCGATGCCCGCGATGACCTCCGCTGTGCGCGCCGCCACCTCCTCGTAGCGGGCCAGCGCGCCTTCCAGGGTCTCGTCCGGGCCCAGCCGGTGGGCCGACTCCCACTCCGCCACCGCCTCGCCGAACGGCTTCTGCGGCACCTGCAGCACCGTGTCGAGCCAGCTGTCCTCAGTGGCCGCGACGTGCTTGATCAGCCCGCCCACCGACAGCGCGCTCTTCGTCGAGGTGAGTCTCGCCTGTTCGTCGGTCAGCCCGTAGGCCGCCAGCCTGAGCACGTACCGCTGCTGTTCCAGGAAGCTCAGCAGCCCGTCACGCTCGTCGGCCACCGGGCGCACGTTTCCCGCCATGTCGATCCTTCCGTCCGTGGACACCTGCGGCGATCGTGCCACCCGGCACCGACATTTCCGGGCGGAATTCCGCTATCGGTGCGCGTGCCGCGGGGCGGGCTTGACGAAGGCGTACGCGCCGCCGATGCCGTACAGGGCCGCGCGGACCACCAGCTGCGCCCGCGTGAAAACGCCTTCGTAGCCGTCCAGCTGCCGAGCGAGCACGACGGCCAGCCAGGTCGCCAGCACCAGCACCAGGCCCACGACCGCGAGCGCGCGCCAGCCCGGCGGCCACCACAGGATCAGGCTGATCACCCCGGCCACCAGGACGACGCTGAGCAGCGACGACAGCAGGTCGCTGTGCTCGGGGTACAGGGCCTGCAGCAGCACGAGCACGCCGAACGCGCTCACCGAGATCGAACTGAGCCGCGCCGACCACTGGACCGGCCCGAGCCGGTGCAGCGGGGGTCCGGCGAGCGCGAACGCGACCCCGGCCACGGCGAGCAGGACCCGGAACACCGGCGGCCCGGTCAGCAGGGCCTCGGCCGGGTCCCGCACCGGGGACACGCCGGTGGGCAGGAAGAACTCCAGCAGCCAGCCCGAATACGCCAGGACGGCCACCCCCATCAGGAGGGCCGAGGCGATCCGAGCCGTGCGCACGAGGCAGAGCGTAAGCGACCGGCCGCGCCACGGCCCGTCGCCGTGACCAGGTCCACCGAGTCGTTATGCCTGCGGTCGGACGAAGGGGAACAGGACCGTCTGGCGGATGGAGGCACCCGTGAGCATCATGAGCAGGCGGTCCACGCCCAGGCCGAGCCCGCCGGTCGGCGGCATGCCGTGCTCCAGGGCGAGCAGGAAATCTTCGTCCAGCTCCATCGCCTCGACGTCGCCGCTGGCCGCGCGCAGCGACTGCCCTTCGAGCCGCCGCCGCTGCTCGATCGGGTCGGTCAGCTCGGTGTAGGCCGTGCCGACCTCGGAGCCGAACGCGATCAGGTCCCAGCGCTCGGCCAGCCGCGGGTCCACCCGGTGCTGGCGGGTCAGCGGCGAGACGTCGGTCGGGTAGTCGGTGTAGAAGGTCGGCAGCACGGTCGCGCCCTCGACGAGGTGCTCGAACGCCTTGAGCACGAGGTCGCCGTGGCTCGGGTCCTCCCCCACCGGCACCCCGGCGGCCACGCACAGGCGGCGCAGCTCGGCCACCGGCGTCCCCGAGTCGATCTCCTCGCCGAACACCGCCGAGACGGCTGCGTGGACCGGCACGACGGGCCAGTCGCCGGAGATGTCGTACTCGACGACCTTCCCGTCGGCGTCGGGCCGCCGGACGACCTGGGCGCCGTACGCCGCTTCGGCCGCGTGCTGGACGAGTTCGCGCGTCAGCGTCCTCATCGTGTCGTAGTCCGCGTACGCCTGGTACGCCTCGAGCATCGTGAACTCGGGGTTGTGGGTCGCGTCGACGCCTTCGTTGCGGAAGTTGCGGTTGAGCTCGAAGACGCGCTCGACGCCGGCCACGCACAGCCGCTTCAGGTACAGCTCGGGCGCGATCCGCAGGTACATCCGCATGTCGTAGGCGTTGATGTGGGTGACGAACGGGCGGGCGTTGGCACCGCCGTGCACCGTCTGCAGCATCGGCGTCTCGACCTCGAGGTAGTCGGCGTGGTGCAGCCGGTCGCGCACCGCGCGGACCACGGTGGACCGGAGCCGCAGCATGTTCGTCGAGTCCGGGTTGACCGCCAGGTCGAGGTAGCGCTGCCGGACCCGCGTCTCCGGGTCGGTGAGGCCCTTCCGCTTGTCGGGCAGCGGGTGCAGGCACTTCGCGGTGACCGTCCACTCGTCGACGAGCACCGAGAGCTCACCGCGCTTCGACGTCACGACCTGGCCGCTCACGCCGACGTGGTCGCCGAGGTCGACACCGGTCCGCCAGCGGGTCAGGTCCAGCTCGCCGGCTTTCAGCATCAGCTGGATTTCGCCGCTGAAGTCCTTGACCCGGGCGAAGCACAGGCCACCGAGGATGCGCAGGTTCAGCACGCGCCCGGCGATCCGGACCCGGTGCCCGGTGGTGGTGTCGGGGGCCAGGCCGCCGTACTTCGCCACGACGTCCCCGATGTGGTCGTCGCGGCGGAAGCCGACGGGGTACGGGTCGATGCCGGCCTCGCGCAGCTTGTCGAGCTTGGCGATGCGGACGCGGACCTGTTCGGGCCGCCGCCAGGCCTTCGGCGCCGGTGTCGCCGCCGACTCCTCGATCTCCTTGACGCGCGCGACGAAGCCGTCGCTGACCGTCTCCAGCCGCAGCGACCGCGCCCGTCCGGTCGGGACGAACCCTTCGAGCGCGCCCGCGACGATGCCGACCCGCGGCAGCCGCCGGGCCGAGGAGTAGCAGAGGAAGCGGGGCTCCCAGTCCGGCCCGTACTTGGCGTTGGACCGGTACAGCGACTCCAGCTGGAAGAACCGCGAGAACACGCTCAGGATCCCGCGCCAGGCCCGCAGCACCGGGCCCGCGCCGATCCGCTCGCCCTCGGAGAACACCGCGCGGAACATCGCGAAGTTGAGCGAGATCCGCTGCGCGCCGAGGTGCTGCGCGGCCGCGACCGTCTCGGCGATCATGTACTCGTTGAGGCCGTTCTCGGCGTCGCGGTCCCGGCGCATGAGGTCCAGCGAAAGCCCGCGACGCCCCCACGGGACGAACGACAGCAGCCCCCGCAGCTCGCCGTCAGCGTCGTAGGCCTCGACCATCACGCTGCGGCCGTCGCTGGGGTCGCCGAGCCGGCCCAGCGCCATCGAGAACCCGCGTTCGGTCTCGGCGCCGCGCCAGGCCTGCGCCCGGGCGAGCAGCTCGGCCATCTCGTGATCGGGGATCTCGCCGTGGCGGCGGACCCGCGAGGTGTACCCGGCGCGCTGGATGCGCTTGACGGCCTGGCGGACCGAGCGCCGCTCCGGGCCGGCCAGGCTGAACTCGCGGACGTCGAGCACGGCTTCGTCGCCGATCTCCAGCGCCCGCATGCCGGCCCCGGTGTACGCCTTCGCGCCGCGTTCACTCGCCCCCAGCACGCCCGGGGTCCAGCCGTACCTGCGTGTCTCGTCGAGCCACGCGCGGACCGCGTCGGGCCACGCCTCCGGGTCGCCGACCGGGTCGGCGCTCGCGACGCTGGTGCCGCCGAGGACGCGGTAGGTCACCGCCGCGCGGCCGTTCGGCGCGAAGACGACGCTCTTGTCGCGCCGGGTGGCGAAGTAGCCGAGGGAGTCGTCCTCGCCGTGTTCGGCGAGCAGCTGACGCAGGCGGAGCTCGTCTTCGTCCGTCCGCAGGGCGCGGCTGCGCACCCCGCGGAAGAGCGAGTACAGCGCCGCGGTGGCGACCGCCGTCGCGCTGAGGTCGAGGAGGACGTCCAGCCAGCCGGGCCCTTCGCCCACGCCGATCCGGCGCAGCTGCAGGTTCTCGCCCGTGGCGTGGTTGACGACCCAGGCGAAGCGCTCCCACGTGTCGCCGAGGTGGCCGGGGAACGCCTCGGCCAGGCCCCACCCGACCAGGATGACCACGGCGAAGCCGCCGAACAGCACGCTGAGGCCGTCACGCCAGGCGCTCGGCGCGAGGCGGGCCGGGAACGCCGGGCGCAGCGCGAGCAGCAACACGATCAGCCCGATCGAGACGAGGTCGGCGACGGTCAGCACCCACAGCTGGGCGGGGATGTGCCGGACCTGCTTCGGGCCGAGCGTCAGCAGTTCGGGTGACCACAGCAGGGTCGCCTGGAGGACCAGCGTGAGCAGCAGCCCGCCGACCTGGAACAGCACCAGCGTGTACAGCGCCGCCTTCTTGCGGCGGCGCAGGGCGGCCCCGAGCACGACCAGCAGCAGCACCATGATCAGGCTTTCGCTGGTCGGCACGCTCAGGCCGGAGAAAGCCATGTCGATGCCGTTGAGCAGGCGGCCGTGCGCGCCGCCGGTGAAGAGCAGGATCACCGAGAACACCGCGGCCAGCTGGACCACGGTCGCGACGATGCCGCCCGCCTTCGCCTTCCAGGCGGGGAGGCGACGGCGCGAGCTCGCGAGGTTTCCCATGGGTGGTTTCGTCGCCTTTCGCGGCCGGTCGGTGGTCATGCCCTCTTCTTGACGTAAGTGAACCCGGGTTGGTTGTCCCCCGACATCAACCTGAAGGCTGACGGCCCGTGGTCCCCGGCGGTGTGAAGCTTGTCGCACGCGGTTGGGGCCGGTCCGGGGGCGTGTCACCCTTTGAGACACCTCTGCTCCACGACCCGGGGACCTCGACGAGGCCTCGAGGGAAGGACGGTCGACGACGATGTCTGCCAGCGCCGAAGAACCCGCCCCCTACGGCACCGGACCCGCCGCTGCCGCGGCACGCACCCCGGGCCGGAAGGTCCGCGTCCACCACCTGCGCGAGCTCAAGGAACGCGGCGAACCGTGGCCCATGCTCACCGCGTACGACATGTACACCGCCGCCCTGTTCGACGAGGCCGGGATCCCCGTGCTGCTCGTCGGCGACTCCGCGGCCAACAACGTCTTCGGCTACGACACCTCGCTGCCGGTGACGGTCGACGAGCTGCTGCCGCTGGTCCGGGCCGTCACCCGGTCGGTCAAGCGGGCCCTGGTGGTCGCCGACCTGCCGTTCGGCTCCTACCAGCTCTCGCCGCAGCAGGCGCTGGAGACGTCGGTGCGGTTCATGAAGGAGGGCCGCGCGCACGCCGTGAAGCTCGAAGGCGGCCGGCGGTTCGCCGCGCACGTCGAGGCGCTGACCTCGGCCGGGGTGCCGGTCATGGGCCACATCGGCTTCACCCCGCAGAGTGAACACAACCTCGGCGGCTACCGGGTGCAGGGGCGCGGCGAAGCGGCGGACGTGCTGCTCGCCGACGCGCTGGCGCTGCAGGAGGCCGGGGCGTTCGCGGTGGTGATGGAGATGGTGCCCGCCGAAGCCGCCAAGCGCGTCACGGCGGAGCTGAAGATCCCGACGGTCGGCATCGGCGCGGGCCCCGACTGCGACGCCCAGGTGCTCGTCTGGCAGGACATGGCCGGGCTGCGCCGCGGCAAGGCACCGCGGTTCGTCAAGCGCTACGCCGACGTGGCGACGGTGCTGCAGGACGCGGCGACCGCGTTCGCCGAGGACGTCCGCCGAGGGGAATTCCCGGCGCCGGAGCACGCCTTCCACGACTAACCCCGGCCCTTGAACCGGTCGGAAAGGGCCGGGTCGGTCTCCCACCACAGTCCCGACGTCGATGCGGCGCCCGAAGCGGCTTCTTCGTCCAGCCGGGCGTCGATCTGCTTCGCGCGCCGCTCGTCGTCGCGGGCCCAGCGGACGAACAGCGCCACCACGAACGGCAGGCCCGCGACGTCGCCGCCGATCCACAGCACGCCCGCGCCGATGATCTGGTCGGTGCGGGGATCGGGCCCCCGGCCCGGGTGCGCGGCCGCGTAGTGCGCCGGGGCGAGCAGCGGGCCCAGCCACAGCACCAGGCCGAGCGCGCCGTCGAAGATCACCTCGGCGAACGCGATCCACACCGACACCAGGTGCGGGTCCTCCCGCGGCGTCGGATCGAGACCCAGGCGCGCCCAGAAGTAGGTGAAGCCCGCCAGCACGAGCACCAGCCGGACCAGGCCGTCGGCCACCGCTGAGCGCAGCGTGAGGTCGTACAGCGGCGTCAGGTACAGCACCAGCAGCGGGGCGACCAGGACGGCCGTGACGACGGGCGGGAACGTCAGCGCGCGGGCGAGCGGCCCGCGGCCGTGCCGACGCAGCCACCGGGCCGCCAAGGTGTCCAGGAGCAGCCGGACGGGGGCGCCCAGGGCGAGCAGGAGCGGCGTGATCATCAGCAGCGTGACCGTCTGGACCGCGCGGACCCAGAAGAACGTCGTGTCGTGGACCGCCAGCGGTGAGCAGGTGACGACCAGGATCGTCACCAGCCCGGCGAGGAACGCCGTCGTGCGGCCCGGCGGCCAGCCTCGGCGACGGCGGGCCGCACGGACGTAGAGCGTGCCCGAACCGAGCACGCCGAGGACCGCCGGGGCGTCGAACGTCAGCGGCACGTCAGACCGCGAAGAAGATCAGGCTGCCGATTCCGGCGACCACGCAGTAAATGGCGAACGGGGTCAGAGTACGCGTTTCGAAGTATCCGGTGAGGAACCGGACAGAAATGTACGAAGCGACCCCGGCGATGACGCTGCCGACGAGTGCGGGACCGAGCGAAGCGTGGTTTTCGGGAGCGAACAGCGTCGGCATCTTGAGCACGCCCGCGGCGAGGATCACCGGCGTGGCGAGCAGGAAGGCGAACCGCGCCGCGTCCTCGTGCCCCAGCCCGCGGCGCAGGCCGGCGACCATCGTGATGCCCGAGCGGCTGATGCCCGGCAGCAGCGCGAGGATCTGCGCGGCGCCGATCAGCACCGCCTCGCCGACCCCCAGCTTCGCCAGCCGGACGTCGGTCGCCTCCTCGACCGAGACCGCCCGCATGACCAGCGTGTCCTCGGCGGAAAAGTCCACTGTGTCCGCTTCCTCCGCGGGCTTCTTCCGGGAGAACTTTTCGGCGGCGTAAAGGACACCGCCGTTGAGCGCGAGGAAGATCGCCGACGGCACCGGTTTGCCGAGGAAGTCGCGCAGCAGGCCTTCCAGGAGCAGGCCGGCCAGCCCGACCGGGATGGTGGCCAGCACCAGCAGCCAGGCGAGCCGCTGGTCCGGCGTGCGGACCTCGCGGTGGCGGACCGACGTCCACAGCCCGCCGATGATCCGCACCCAGTCCTTGCGGAAGAACAGGACCAGCGCGAGCGCGGTGGCGACGTGCATCGCCACCAGCACCGCGAGGTACGGCGAATCCTTCCCGATGCTCAGGTCCCGCTGCCACGAGCCGCCCAGCCAGGCGGGCAGCAGGATGCTGTGGCCGAGACTGGACACCGGAAACAATTCCGACACGCCTTGCAGCGCGCCGACGACAATTGCCTCGAGATAGGTCACCGCGGACATTCCGTACCCCTTTTTCCACATCCCGACACCGGAAAGTACCGGGCCTTTCGCAAGCGCCGGGCAAGGGGGACGACCGGGCTCAGCGTCCGCACAGGATCTGTTCACATGCATGAACATCAGTCATGTTCTTGACTGTTGTTCGGCTCGTGGCTTAGCGTTTAGCCCGTCGCCGCCACGACGAAGCATCGAACCTCGACGAGGAGGACGGGAATGCGTGTGCGGATCGCCGGCCGTCGTGACCACTCCGACGGCCTCGGCCGGGACACCCGGATCCGGCCGGCAGTCACCTTTCACCTCGGAGAATGCGCGGAAGCGGCCGCGGGCCGCTGACGCACCCGGACGGGGACCCGCTCAGCCCGGCGGCGGGGGCGGGTCCCCACCTTTCTTGGTCGTCGTCCCGGCACCCGGCGGCGGGGCGTCGGGGCGACGGCCAAGCCCCTGCGGCACAGTGCTTTCCGATACGGCACAGTGACGGACATGGACGAGCTGTACCCGCCGATCTCCCCGCGCGCCGAGGGATTCCTCGAAACCGGCGACGGGCACCGGATCCGGTGCCAGGAGGCGGGCAACCCGGCCGGGAAACCGGTCGTGGTGCTGCACGGCGGCCCCGGCAGCGGGATCGCCCCGATGGCCCGGCGGCACTTCGACCCCGCGGTCTACCGGATCGTCCTGTTCGACCAGCGCGGCTCGGGGCGTTCGACGCCGGACGCGGGCGATCTCACCGCGAACACCCTGTGGCACCTGGTCGCCGACATGGAACGGCTGCGCGACCGGCTCGGCATCGAGCGCTGGCAGCTCTTCGGTGGCTCCTGGGGCGCGACCCTCGCGCTCGCTTACGCCGAGACGCACCCTTCGCGCGTCAGCGAGATCATCCTGCGCGGGGTGTTCACCGTCCGGCAGAGCGAGCTGGACTGGATCTACCGCGGCGGCGCGGCCCACCTGTTCCCCCGCGAGTGGGAAGCGTTCCTCGCCCCGCTCCCGGCGGCGCTCCGGCAGGACCCGCTGGCGGGGTACGCGGTGCTGCTCGACGACCCGGCCGAGGAGGTCCGCCACCGCGCGGCGGTGGCGTGGAGCACCTGGGAAGGCGCAACGGTTTCGGTGCTGCCGCAGGAGTCGTTCATCCGCCAGTACGCGGACCCGGCGTTCGCGTGGACGTTCGCCCGGCTCGCGGTCCACTACTTCACCCGGGGCGCCTGGCTCGACGACGGCCAGCTGATCCGCGACGCGGGCAAGCTCGCGGGAATCCCGGGCGTGATCGTCCAGGGCCGCTACGACACGGTGTGCCCACCGGTCACGGCGTACGAGCTGCACCGGGCGTGGCCCGGTTCGGTGCTGAAGCTGCTCGAGGGTGCCGGGCACGCGGTGACGGATCCGGGCGTCCTGGCGGCATTGCGGGCGGCGACGGACTCATTCCGGCCCTAGGGACCAGGCGGCACCCGGCTCCGGATCGGGGGAAGTGCCCGCCGGGCAGACGGCTGAACGATCCTGGGCCGACCGGAGCTCAGGGCCCACCCATCAGCGCGTAACCCACGAAGCAGCCGGGATCGGCGCGCACGAGAACGGTCAACGGAGTCCCCGCGGGCACCGGCCGGGTGACGAACACCGCGTGCGCTGCCCCGAACACCGTGCTCACCTCGTCGACCTGGATCAAGGACGTTTCGTCGCCGCCGAACCGGGCCGGCGGTACGCAGGGTGGCTTGCCGGTGGCACACCAGCCGGCCCCGGCGCAGGTCACGTCGCTGTGGTAGTCCCGGCCGGCGTGGTGGATCCGGTACGGGAGCCCGTCGGCGCCCGGCAGGGCGTACCCGAAGTGGTTGGCCGTCCACGGCAGGACGACCCACCCGCCCGCCGCCAGGAGCACGACCACGAGCGCCACCACAGCCACCCGTTTGCCCGTCATGAAAAGGGGACGCCCGGCACGGCTCCGGCGTTGCTCACGTCTGCAGCGCCACCCAAAGCTCGGCGCGGACTCCCGGTGAGTCCAGGTCGCGGCCCAGCAGCTCCTGGGCCTTGGTGATCCGGTTGCGCAGCGTGTGCCGGTGGACGCCGAGCCGCGCGGCCGCCACGTCCCAGTGGCCGTGGTGCTCCAGCCAGCAGCGCAGCGACTCGACCAGGTCGCCGCGGCCCGTTTCGTCGTGGTGGCGCAGCGGGGACAGCAGGTTCTCGCCGTAGATGCGGGCCACGACGGGGTCGATGAGCGACAGCAGGCCGCGGGCCGAGTGCTCGGCGTAGGTGACCAACGGCTTGCCCTCGGCTTCGGCCGCGCGGGCCGCGAGGTCGGCTTGCTCCGCTCCCGCCGCGAAGCTCTCGAGCGGCACCGGGTCGGCGAGGCCCGCGTACATCGGCCCGACGCTCGCGGCCGCCGCCAGCGCGCGGTCCAGCACGTCGCCGCCCGAGCGGCCGGCCACCAGCACCGCCGAGCCCGACTCGGCGAAGAACAGTTCAGGCTCGCCCTCGAGCGCGTCGCACACCCGGCGCCGCTGGCCGGGGCCGCCCACCAGCGCCACCAGCGCCCACGGCGGCTCCGGCGGATCGCCCCACACCGTCGTCATCACCCCGAAAGCCAGTTCGCAACGGCCTTCCGCCAGCAGGTCGACCAGGCCGGTCCGCAACGACCGCCACGCGTGCGTGAGCCGGAGATCCTGTTCCAGGGCCAGGGAAAGCAGGGCGACCGCGGTGTTCACCACGTGCCGGCCGGCGGTGTCGAGCGGCTCGGCCGTGCCGACCGCGAGCGCCCGGCGCACCCGCGTGGGAAGGGTCTGCAGCACCACTTCGTGGCCGTCGAGCTCGAAGACCCGCGTACCCGAACGAAGCAGCTTCAGTTCTTCGCGTACTTCGTCGGCGTAGGAATGGGCAACCGCGGGAGCGGCCCCCTCGACGCCCACGGTGTCGAGCAGCAGCACCCAGCCGTCGACCAGCTTCGCCAGCTTGCGCAGCACCCCCGCCGGGCCGCCCTTGCCGACCGCCGTGCGGGTCAGGTCCTGCTGGGCGCGGCCGATGCGGACCGTCGTCGCGTACTCGTCGGCCGCCACCGCGCGCGAAACCGCGCGGGTGATCGCGATGAACGGCGTCTTCCGCGGCACCTCCAGCACCGGGAGCCCCACCTCGGCCGCCGTCGCCACGAGGGCCCGCGGGACCTCGTCGTGGCTCAGCCCGACACCGAAGCCGAGGCCGGCGACCCCCGCGCCCACGAGACGGCGCACGTAGGCCGGTGACGTCTCTTCGTCCAGGGCCAGACCGGTGGTGAGCAGCAGCTCGCCGCCCTCGAGGAACGCCTGCGGGTCGGTCAGCTCCGTCGGGTGGACCCAGCCGATCGGGCGGTCCAGGAGATCACTGCCGGTCAGCACCCGCAGCCCGAGCGGGCGCTCGGCGGCCAGCCCGGCCAGCGTGAGTGCCATAACGGCCAATCCTACGCGTCGAGTTGGCCGGAACGGCCAGCTGACGAGCGCCGGGGAGCCGCTCATCCTGAGGACGTCCACCGACTTCCAGGAGCACGCCGTGACCGCAAGCACCACCGCCGGGCCGCAGGCCCCGGCGCCCCGCCAGCGCAGGCTGCAGACCGAGATTCCCGGCCCCCTCTCGCGCGAGCTGCAACAGCGCCGCGCCGCGGCCGTCGCCGCCGGGGTCAGCTCGGTGCTGCCCGTCTACGTCACCTCCGCCAGCGGCGGCCTGCTCACCGACGCCGACGGCAACGTGCTGATCGACTTCGGCTCCGGCATCGCGGTGACCAACGTCGGGCACTCCGCGCCGGCGGTGGTCGACCGCGTCCGCAAGCAGGCCTGCTGGTTCACCCACACCTGTTTCATGGTCACGCCGTACGAGGGGTACGTCGAAGTCTGCGAAGCACTGGCCGAGCTGACGCCGGGCGACCACGCGAAGAAGTCGGTGCTGTTCAACTCGGGCGCCGAAGCCGTCGAGAACGCCGTGAAGATCGCGCGGGTCGCGACCGGGCGCCAGGCCGTCGTCGTGTTCGACCACGCCTACCACGGCCGCACCAACCTCACCATGGGCATGACCGCGAAATCCGTGCCCTACAAGCACGGCTTCGGCCCCTTCGCGCCCGAGGTCTACCGCGTGCCGGGCTCGTACCCGTTCCGCGACGGCCTGTCCGGCCCCGAAGCGGCGGCGCTGGCCATCGACCGGATCGAAAAGCAGATCGGCGGTGACCAGGTGGCCGCGGTGGTCTTGGAACCGATCCAGGGGGAGGGCGGCTTCATCGAGCCCGCGCGCGGTTTCCTGCCCGCGATTGCGGCTTGGTGCCGCGAAAACGGCGTCGTGTACGTCGCCGACGAGGTCCAGACCGGCTTCTGCCGCACCGGTTCGTGGTTCGCCTCCACCGACGAGGACGTCGTGCCGGACCTGATCGCCACGGCCAAGGGCATCGCCGGCGGCCTGCCGCTGTCCGCCGTCACCGGCCGCGCTTCCCTGCTCGACGCGGTTCCGCCGGGCGGCCTCGGCGGCACGTACGGCGGCAACCCGATCGCGTGCGCCGCGGCGCTCGGCTCGATCGAGACGATGAAGACCGAGGACCTCGCCGCGTCGGCCAAGCGCATCGAAGGCGTCGTGCTGCCGCGGCTGCGGGCGCTGGCCTCCGAAACGGGCGTCATCGGCGACGTCCGCGGACGCGGCGCGATGCTGGCCGCGGAGTTCGTCAAGGCCGGTTCGGCGGAGCCCGACGCCGACCTCACCAAGCGCGTCGCGGCGGCCTGTCACCGCGCCGGGGTCGTCGTGCTGACCTGCGGCACCTACGGCAACGTCGTCCGGCTGCTGCCGCCGCTGTCGCTGGCCGACGACCTGCTCGACGAGGGCCTCTCGGTGCTCGAACACGCGGTCCGGACGGAGGTCCGCGCATGACGTTCCCCTTCTGGGTGGCCGGGAAGCCGGTGACCGCCGGCGCGACGGCCGTCGTCCGCCATTCGTTCGACGGCTCCTCCGCCGGGTCGCATTTCGTTCCTTCTCCGTCGGACGTCGAGGCCGCGGTGCAGGCGGCTCACGACGTCGCCGACGAGTTCGCGACGCTGCCCGCGCACGTCCGCGCCGGGGCGTTGGACCACGTGTCCCGTTCGCTGGGTGAGCGGTCCGAAGAGATCGCTTCGCTCATCACGGCGGAGTCGGGCAAGCCGCTGAAGTGGGCGCGCGGCGAGGTGGGGCGCGCGGTCTCGACGTTCCGCTGGGCGGCGGAGGAGGCCCGCCGCTTCTCGGGCGAGCTGCAGCGACTCGACACGGACCCGGCCGGCACCGGCCGGCTGGCGCTGGTCCGGCGGGTACCGCGCGGGCCGGTGCTGGGCATCACGCCGTTCAACTTCCCGCTGAACCTGGTGGCGCACAAGGTGGCCCCGGCGATCGCGGTCGGCGCGCCGATCGTGCTCAAGCCCGCCCCGGCGACACCGCTGACGGCGTTGCTGCTGGGCGAGATCCTGGCGTCGGCGGACCTCCCGGCGGGGTCGTGGTCGATCCTGCCGGTGGACAACGAGACGGCGTCTCACCTCGTCGAGGACCCGAGGCTGCCGGTGGTGTCGTTCACCGGCTCGGTCCCGGTCGGCTGGGCGATCCGCGACCGCGTCCCGCGCAAGCACGTGGCGCTGGAGCTGGGCGGCAACGGCGCGGTCCTGGTCTGCCCGGATTGGCCGGACCTGGACTTCGCGGCGCAGCGGATCGCGACGTTCGCGATGTACCAGGCGGGGCAGTCGTGCATCTCGGTGCAGCGGGTGTACGCGCACACTTCGGTGTTCGACGCGCTGGCGGAGAAGGTGCTCGCCGAGGTCCGGGCGTTGCGCACCGGCGACCCGCGCGCGGAGGGCGTCGACGTCGGCCCGCTGATCAACGTCGACGCGGCCAACCGGGTTTCGTCGTGGATCGCGGCTGCGGTGTCTTCCGGCGGCCGCCTGCTCACGGGCGGCGGGCAGTCGGGGGCCACGGTGGAGCCGACGGTGCTGGCGGACGTCCCGGAGGACGCGCCGGTGATGGCCGAGGAGGTGTTCGGGCCGGTGGTTTCGCTGGTCCGGGTGCCATCGGTGGCCGACGGGGTCGCGCGGATCAACGCGTCCCGCTTCGGGTTGCAGGCGGGCGTGTTCACCCGCGATGTGCCGACGGCGTTCTCGGTGTCGGCCGCGTTGAAGGTGGGCGGGGTGATCGTCGGGGACGTGCCGAGCTTCCGGGCGGACCAGATGCCGTACGGCGGGGTGAAGGATTCGGGCGTGGGCCGCGAGGGCCCGGCGGCGGCGATGGCGGACTTCACGGAGGAGCGGGTAACGGTTTTGACCGGTCTGACGCTGTAAACCGGTGTGAGACCACTGATCCTGCTCGACGTGGACGGCCCGCTGAGCCCGTGGGCGGCCCCGCGTCACGCGAAGCCCGCCGGCTACGTCGAGCAGTCGCTGCGGCTCTCCCGCTGGAGCCGCAAGCGGCTGCGGATCTGGCTGAACCCGGCCCACGGGCCCGCGCTGGTCGCCCTGGCCGGTTCCGCGAATGCGGAGCTGGCCTGGGCGACCAGCTGGGAACACCGGGCGAACCGCCAGGTCGGCCCGGCGATCGGCCTGCCGCGGCTGGCGGTGGTCGAGTTCGCCGGCCCTCAGCCGGCGTGGAAGTTCGGCCCGGTGGCCCGCTTCGCCGCGGGCCGCCCTCTGGCCTGGTTCGACGACGACTTCGACCTGTTCCCCGAGGCCCGGCAGGCGTTCGTCGAGCGCCGGGCGAACGTCCCGACGGAGCTGATCCCGGTCGACGCGCACACCGGCTTGACCAGTGAGCACTTCGAGCGCCTCGAAGCCTGGCTGAGCGGCCTGGAATGCGGTCGGGAGGTCTCATGACTCTGCCCCGCAGAGGTTCGCGGCGGATCACCGTCGACGGCACCGACTACCGCTGGGCGGTCCGCCGCAAGCCGACCTACTCGCAGGGGATCGGCGCCACCATGACCTTCGCGGTCGAGCTCGCCGAGCGGCCCGGCGCCACCCTCGTCGTCGACACCGGGCGGCCGCGGCCGGACAACTGGCTCCGGCTCGCGACCGAGCCCGTCCGTCCGCCGGAGGTTGCCGAAGCCGTGCGGGCCGCGCTCACGCGAGGCTTCGACTTCACAGTCCCGCCAGCGCCTCCGTCAACGCGGCGTGCGCGTCGACCAGCGACGGCCCGTACCAAGTGAGATACCGGCCCGACACCAGGACGTACCGCGCGTCCGGGAAGTGGTCCGGGCCGTCCTCCTCCGTGAACGCGTACGGCTCGTCCGGCAGCACCAGCAAATCCGCGTCCGCCGCGAAACGCGCCCTCAGCTCCTCCACGTCCGGGCGCGGGTAGCGCTCCTCCGCGTTCGCGTACGCGTTCGCCACGCCGACGCGGCGCAGGACGTCACCCGCGAACGTGTCGCGGCCCAGGACGATCCACGGCTTGCGCCACACCGGGACCACCGCGTGGAACCGGACCGGCCGGGCCCCGCGCCAGACCTCTTCCGCGGCCACCAGCCAATCCGGCTCGCTGAGCTCGTACGCCTGCGTCAGGATCCGGCGCAGCGAGCCCAACGCGGCGGGCACCGAAGCCGCCGCGGCCATCACCCACACCGGGATTCCGTTGGCGCGCAGGCGTTCCACGTCCTCCGGGCGGTTCTCCTCCGCGTTCGCCAGCACCAGGTCCGGCGCCAGGTCGAGCACCCGGTCCAGCTTCGGGTACTTCGACCCGCCCACGCGCGGCACGTCCAAAGTGGATGGATGCGTGCAGTAGTCCGTCGCGCCGGCGAGGCGTCCGGACGCGCTGACCTCGACCGCTTCGGTCAGCGACGGCACGAGCGACACCACCCGCGAAGCCGGTCCGGACAGCGGCACCGGCTCACCGAGATCGTCGACGAGGTACGTCATGCGCGTTCGAACGAGACCTTCCGCTTGTCGACGTCGACCGCGGTCAGCCGGACCGCGATCCGCTCGCCCGCGGTCAGCCGCTCCCCCGCGCACTTCGCCATCACCGTGGGGTCCTCGACCAGGATCTCCGCCTTGTTCTCGTCCGCGCGCAGCACCACCGCGCTGAACTCGCCGCCGACGTGCTCGGCCAGCACCCACGCCTCGACCTGGTCGATGCACGCGCGCTCGACCTTCGCGGCGAGGGTGTCCGACGCGCTCATCCGCTCCGGGACGTCGGCCAGCGCCGCGCGCACCCACTCCGGGACCTCGCGGCCGGCCGAGACGGCGAGGCAGATCTCCGTGGCGAACCGGTCGACCAGCCGCCGGATCGGCGCCGTGACGTGCGCGTACGCGCCGCCGATGCCCGCATGCGTCGTCAGCGCCGGCAACTCGCCGTCGAACGCCGTGTAGCCCGCGCCGCGCAGCAGCCGTGTCGTGTCGGCGTAGAGCGCCATCGACGCCGGCTGCCCGGGGTCCAACCGGGACAGGAATTCGGAGACGGTCGTCTCGGGCGCCCACACGATGCCCAGCGCTTCGGCCGAGCGGCGCAGCCAGTCGATGGCCTCGGGCTCCGGGTCGGGCAGCGTGCGCAGGACGCCGATCCGCGCGTCGAGCATGATCCGCGCCGCGGCCATGCCGGTGAGCAGCGAGATCTCGGCGTTCCAGGCGTCGACGGCGGTGCGCGGGCGGCGGGCGAGCACCCAGCCGCCGTCCGGGTCGCCGGTGATTTCCTGTTCCGGCAGCTGCAGCTCGACCGCACCGCGCCGGACGGCCAGTTCGCGGCGTCGCCGGCCCAGCTCGGGCAACGCGGCCACCGACGGGTGCGGGTTCCCGGCGTCGAGCGCGGCCTGCACCGTCTCGTAGTCGAACTGCTCGGTGGACCGGACCAGCGCGCGGCGGACCCGGGTCGTGGTCGGCTCGCCGGCGTCGTCGGTCTCGATGGTCCACAGCACCGCGGGCCGGACCTCGCCGGGCAGCAGGCTGGCCGCGCCTTCGGACAGCACCGGCGGGTGCAGCGGGACGTTCCCGTCGGGCAGGTAGAGCGTCTGCCCGCGCTGGCGCGCCTCGCGGTCGAGCGCGCCGCCGGGCGGGACGAACGCGGCCAGGTCGGCGATCGCGTAGTGCACGCGGAAGCCGCGTGCGGTCTTCTCGACGACCATCGCCTGGTCGAGGTCCTTGGCGCCGGGCGGGTCGATGGTGACCAGCGGCAGGTCCGTCGCGTCCTCCCGGGGACCCGCGCTGGCCAGCGGATCCAGCACCGCCGCCTCCGCCTCGGCCAGCACCTCGGGCCCGAACGACTCCGGCAGCGAAAACTCGGCACGCAGGGGGCCGAAGTCCCCGCCCGCCGAGTGTGTCCTGATCACGAGGGGAGGCACCCCCCAACCCTAACCCGAGCCGGGCCTCCTGATCGCCCGATCGGGCGCGGGCCGGTCGGGTGTACGTTGCCGAGGTTGAAATGAAAACCGTCATCATTGCCAGAAGGGGACTCCGACCGTGAAGATCGCGTTCGTCGGCAAGGGCGGCAGCGGCAAGACCACGTTGTCGTCGTTGTTCGTCGCGTACCTCGCCGACGCCGGCTTGCCGGTGCTCGCCATCGACGCCGACATCAACCAGCACCTCGCGGTGGCGCTCGGCGCGACCGAGGAGGAAGCGCTCGCCTGGCCGACGCTGGGCGACAACATGGCGCTGATCAAGGACTACCTGCGCGGCGACAACCCGCGGATCCCGGACGCGGCGTCGATGATCAAGACGACCCCGCCGGGCCGCGGGTCGAGGCTGGTCCGGCCGTTCGAGGACAACCCGGTGTTCTCGGCGTGTTTCCGGCAGCTGGGCGGCGTGCGGCTCGGCGTCACCGGCCAGTTCGACGAGGACGACCTCGGCGTCAAGTGCTACCACTCGAAGGTGGGAGCGGCGGAGCTGCTGCTGAACCACCTGGTCGACGTCGACGGCGAATACGTCGTGATGGACATGACCGCGGGCGCGGACGCGTTCGCTTCGGGGCTGTTCACCCGGTTCGACGTGACGTTCCTGGTGTGCGAGCCGACGGTCCGGAGCGTGGGCGTGTACCGCCAGTACGCGGACTACGCCCGCGACTTCGGGGTGCGGCTCGTGGTGGTGGGCAACAAGGTGACGGACGCCGACGACGTCGAGTTCCTGCAGGACCAGGTGGGCTCCGCGTTGCTGGGCTGGATGTCGGCGTCCCGGCACGTGCGCGCGGCCGAGCGCGGCGCGGCCCGGCCGATCACCGAGCTCGAGCCGCGCAACCTGGAGACGCTGAGTTCGATGCGGGCAGCGGTCGACGCGGAGCAGCGCGACTGGGCGCGCTACCAGCGCCAGGCGGTCGAGTTCCACCTGCGAAACGCCCGCGCCTGGGCGGGCGCCGACCTCGTCTCGCAGGTGGACCCGGAGTTCGTCCTCAGCCCGCAGCTGACGGTTTAGTCGTCTTCCTCGGCATCGGCCCGCCGGGTGCGCTCTCGCGCGATGTCGAGGGCGCGCCGGGCGGTGGCCTCGTCCGGGTACGGGCCG
Source organism: Amycolatopsis sp. NPDC058278 (assembly GCF_042881395.1). Lineage (NCBI taxonomy): Bacteria > Bacillati > Actinomycetota > Actinomycetes > Pseudonocardiales > Pseudonocardiaceae > Amycolatopsis > Amycolatopsis sp. NPDC058278. The sequence continues at coordinate 44,027 of NZ_JBHVXZ010000006.1, forward strand.
AGCAGGTCGACGCTGCGGCTGCGTTCGAGGTGCTCGACCTGGTGGGTGCGGGTGTTGTAGTACCACCCCTGGTCCGGGTTCGGGTCTTTGGACATGCTCCTAGGTTCGCACCCGCGGCCCGGGCTGTCAGCGCTTGTACCGGTAGGGGATCTCGGTCGGCTGCCCGGTGGGGCCGAAGTCCTGGGGTTCTTCGGGCTCTTTGGGTTCGGTGAATTCGTCGAACCAGCCACGCGCGGTACCCCGGGGAGGGGTTTCGGGCTCTTGCCGCGAGGGCTGCGGGAGGGGGGTGTCCCGCCCGGGGAAAACGGGCCGCGCATTCGGCGCCGCAGGCGGAACGGGCGGCATGGTCCCGGGCCCCGGGAAGACGGGCCGCGCGGGCGCGGCATGCCGGGCCGGGAAGGGCTGCGGGGTCGACTCCGGACCGGGAAAGACCGGCTTGGGACGTGCTGGCGGGGTGGGGTTCGGGGGTGGGGTGGTGCTTTGCGCGGGGTTGGGAAGCGGCGGGGTGCCGGGGGCCGGGGTGATGCTTGGTGCGGGTGTGGCGCCGGGGGCCGGTGCGATGCCTTGCGCAGGAGCAGGTGTGGCGCCGGGCGCCGGGGTGGCGCCTTGCGTGGGGTGGGGAATCGGCGTGGTGCCGGGTGGCGCGGGAGTAGCGGCCGGGCTGGTGCCGGGCGGAGCGAAAGTAGCGGCCGGGCTGGTGCCGGGCGTCAGCGGGGAACCTGCTGAGCCAGTGCTTTGCGCCGAGCCGGGCACCTGAGGGGGGCCGGGTACCGCGGGCGAGCCCGCCGGACCACTGGCAGGCACGTAGCCGGGCCCTGGCGCGGAACCGGCCAGGCCCGTGCCCTGCGCAGACGCGACGTCCGGCTGGTGGCTGGGTCCGGGCGCGGGGCTCGGGACCGGCGAGGCGAAGTTGGTGGGGTTGGGTGCCACGGGAGGGTGGGCAGGGCTGGTGCCGTGTGTGGAACCGGCGCCTTGCGCGGGGGCAGCACCCGGCACTGCGCCGGGCGCCGGGCTGATGTCCGATGCGGAGCCCGGCACCGGGCCGAGGCCGGGCGCCGGCAGGTCGGCGGGTCCCCAAGGGGGCTTGGGCAGATGCGAGCCGAGCATCGGCGGTTGCGCCTCTGGAGAAGCAGGCTGAGGCGCATCACCCGAGGCTGCCATCGGCTGGGAAGGCATATCGGGTGCCGTCGGCGATTCGGCGGGCGGTTGCACGCCGCCGGAAGCAGCCGCCGGCTGCGAACCAGCGTCGGGCGCCTGCGATTCGGCAGGCGATTGCACTCCCGAAGCAGCCGCCGACGGCGAAGCCGCATCGGGGGCCGCCTGTGATTCAAGGGCCGGCGCGCTGACCGAAGCAGCCGGCTGCGGAACCGCTTCGGGGGTCGCCTGCGGTTCGGCGGCCGGTTGCGTGCCCGGTGCCGCTGGGGGTTGCGAACTCGCAGATGGGACTTCCAGCGGCGCGGTGGACGAGCTTGGCTGGGAGTCGGCCCTCACGGGCTGGATCGGCTCCCGTTCCGCCGGTGCGGGCGCGGCCGTCTCGGGACGGCCTGCCTCGGCCGCCGGGGCTTCGGCGGGTGTGGGTGCGGCTGCCTCGGCTGGGGAGTCGTTCGGCCGCACTTCTTCGGCCGCCGCAGGTTCCGTCGCCTCCAGGTGAGCGGCATCCTGTGGCGCCGGTCCGGCTGATGCCGATACGGCAGCCTCAGACCCGCCCGCCTCCCGCGGAGCGGCAACTTCCGGCTGGTCGGAGCCCGATGGCACCGATTCTGGCGCAGCATCGGACCGGCTCAACTCCCGCGGAGAGGATCCGGGCGAACCCGATTGGGCAGTCTCTGGCCGATCCGCCTCGCCCGCTGCCGGGGCGGGGACCTTTTGCCGATCCGCGGCCTCCGACTGCGCCGGCTCACTTGGTGCCGAAGTAGCGACCTCCGGCTGGTCAAGATCCCGAGGCACCGACTCGGCCGGTGACGGGGCAACATCTCGCCGATCCGCATCTGCCGACGCCGGTTCGTCCGGGGCCGACGCCGAGGCCGAGCCAGCGGCCTCCCCCGAGACCGTTTCGCCTGAGGCCGGTGCAGCAGCGCCTGGTCGGTCCGTGTCCCGCGACACCGGTTCATCCAGGGCCGACGCTGGCACTTCCTGCCCCACCGGTTCACCCAGGGCCGACGCTGCAACCTCCTGCCCCACCGACTCGCCCGGGGCCGACGCTGCAGCCTCCGGGTGATCTGCATCTTGCGGCGTCGGAGCCGGCCGCGGCTCGGGGCGAGATTCCTCTCCCCCCGCAGGCTCGCTCACCGGTGCCGCAGCCTGCTCAGGCGCCGCTGTCTCGGGCGACGACGACACCCCCCGCTCGGCCACCACCACCGGCGAAACCACAGCAGGCTCGGCCGCCGGAACAACAGTCTCCGGGCGAACTGACGACTCCCCAGCCGATGGCCGCTGCTCCGCGCGCTCGTCCTGAGCCGGGGCCGCCGCGTGCCGGGGGGATGACTGGGGGGCCTTCACCGGGCCCGGCAGCTCCGACTCGGCCGTCACCGACCACTGCGGCTCCACCGCCGCCGAGGGGGCAGACGCGGCCGGAGACGTGGCAGACGCAACCGCCGGTGGCGCCGGGTCGTGGCGGCGGCCCGGCTGCGGTGCGTACATGTGCTGCTCGGGCGTCCCCGGCACCGAATGCGCCCGGGGCGGGTGCGGCACCGTTCGCCAGACCGGGGCCGGGCCGATGTTCATCGGGGCCGGCGCTGCCGCCGGGACGTGGCCTGACGGCGATGCCGCCGGGGGTGCCGGGCGGGCCGCCGGCTTGGGGATCGGGTCCAGGCTCGAGACCAGCACCGATGTGTTCTCGGGGTCCAGGACCTTCCGGCCGCTCCGCTCGCGGTAGACCATCTCGCCGTCCGCGTCCATCTCCACCAGGTAGCCCGCCTCCGCGAGCTGCTCCTCGTCGAGGTCCGCCAGCTTTTCGTAGCGCGACGGCACCACCCGGTAGATCGGCCACGCCAGGCCCGCGTGCTCCGCGTGGAACTGGGCCAGCAGCGCCGCCATCTGGTGCTGCCACGGCAGCGACATGCCCTCGGCCAGCGAACGAGGCAGCACCACGTACCCCGCGTCCACTCCCGGGTAGCCCTGAGCGAGCTGGTCGGCCAGGGGGGTGCTGGACGCGGGCCGGGCGCTCTGCCGGGGCGGCTGAGGCGCGCCGAACAGCGCCGCCGGGTCACGGGGCTCGCCCGATCCGGGCTTGCCCCTCCTGCCGAATTTGCGTCCCACGTGCTCATCCTCTGCCAGTACGCGGCCACCTGCTCGTGGAAGGCGCCGCGACGTCGGGTGAATCGGTGCGATCCTGTCCAGGCCCTCGCGACCCATGCTAAACGCCGGGGCGGACCGCCTGCGGCACGAGTTGGCGCTCGCCGAACGAGAAGGCCCGGGTGTGCACCGGAACGCCGGTCTGCTGCGCTTCGACGACCTTGTCGTTGCCGAGGTACATCATCACGTGGTGAATCGCGGTGGGGTCCGACGGATCGGTGGAGAGGAACAGCAGGTCACCGGGCTGCGCCTCCCGTACCGGCAGCATCGCGCCCGCGTGGTACTGCTCGCGTGACGTGCGCGGCAGGATGATCCCGGCCGACTCGTAGGCCCGCAGCATCAGCCCCGAGCAGTCGTACGAATTCGGTCCCGTGGCGCCCCACACATACGGCTTCCCCTGCTCGCCCAGCGCGAAACTGATCGCCTTCGCGGCGGCCTGGCTGGGCGGCAGCAGCGCCCCCATGCCGGTGCCGCACGCAACGACGTCGACGACCTGGCCGACCGACTCCACCAGCGTCGCCGCCATCGGCTCCCACTTGTGGTAGCGGTCCGGGAAGCCCGAGCGCTCCACCGCCTGGGCCGCGTCGCCGGGCCGCTTGTTCTCCCAGCCCCGCACCGCGAGCAGCACGTCGTAGAACTTGTTGACCGCGTAAGTCGGGTTGGTGACCTCGGCGACCGAGCCCCAGCCCATCGACGGCCGCATCTGGAAGATGCCCTGGGAGTCCGCGTCGCCGTAGGTCAGGTTGTGCAGCCCGGACTCGGTCATCCCGGCCTGGATCGCGACCTGCCAAGCGCGCGGCGCGAGCGTGCGCTGCTTGCCGATCGAGATGATCAGCGCGACGATGCCGCGCTGCTCGTCGTCCAGCTTCGACGCGTCGACCTTGCCGCGGTCGCCCTGGCCGGGCTGCGTCGGCCCGACCGAAGCATCGCAGCTCATCAGGGACACGCCCCGGGCCTGCGCCTGCTGGTTGTCGATGACGACCTTCGCGGCGACCGCGGTCACGACCAGGGCGCCGATCGCGAGGAACACGACCAGCCCCAGCCACAACCCCAGGCGCCGCACGGTCAGCTCGCCTGGTCGTAGTCGGCGACCCGCCAGCCGGCGTTCGTGCTCACCACCGTGATGGCCAGCTTCGGCCCGTCGGTCGGGACGGTGACCTGGACCGACTTGGGGTACGACGTGCCGGCGACCGGCTCACCGGTGACCTTCGTCGCCGGGATGTTCGCCGGGTCGACCGTCGACATCACCGGCAGGTACTCCTCGGTGGTGAACGGCTTCAGCTGCGCCAGCCACTGCTCGGAGGTCATCCCGGCCGGGTGGTTGACCCAGGCCGCGGCCCACTGCTTGGCGACGCGGATCGCGTCGGTGTTCGGCGTCGTCGGCGTCGGGGTGGCCAGCGGCGTGGACAGCCGCGTCGGCAGGTTGGACGTCGGGACCGGCGCCGCGATACCGGGCGCGGTCGTCGTCATCGAGGTGGTCGTCCCCGGCCCCGGTGGCGACGCCTTGGCCTGCGGTTTTCCGACGACCTTCGGCAGCAGGACGCCGAGCGCGGTGACCAGGATCGCCAGGAACACCAGCGTCCCCATGAGGTGGCGGGGCGAGCGCAGCGGCCAGCCCCACAGGCGCCGGTAGACCGCGGTGCGGCCGCGGTTGGTGCGGATCGGCATCGGTCACCGCCCCATGACGTGGTCGGTGTCGCGCGGTTCCTCGCGGACCTCGATGCCCCGCGACGGCCGGTACAGCACGAAGACCGGCTTGCCCGCGACGACTTCGGGGTCGACGCGACGCGGCTGGGCGCGCACGCCCGGCATCCGCGGGGCGTCCTGCGCCGGGAAGTCGCTGAAGCCGGATTCGGGCGCGCGCAGGTCGGACGGCACGACGACGGGCTCGGGCTCGTCGCTCCAGCGCCGGTCGGCGACCGGCGAGGTGTCGACGCGCCGGCTCTCCTCCCGCGTCGTCGGACGGCCACCCGCGCCGACGACGACGTACTCGCCGCCGTCGCCGTTGGCCGGGTTGTACTGGCCGAACACCGGGGCGCCGGGACGGCGGCCCGCGGGCAGCGCGCCCGCGGAACCACCGCCTCCGACGGCACCCGGCCACGCGCCGGACCAGGCGGCGGCCGGGCGGGAGGCGTTGGAGCCGTTGTCGAGGCGCTGGGCGTTGGCGAAGATAGTGGCTTCCGGCCGGAACCGGCCACCGCCGGCGGTGGCGCCGAGCGGACCGCGCTGCTCGCCGTCGACGACGTCGTCGGTGTCGCGCACGTTCTGCCAGAACTCGTCCTGCGGGGTCGGGCCGCTGCGGTTGCGCCGGAACCGGGAGAAGATCCCGCCGCCGGGCGACGGCACGGCGGCGCCGACCATGCTGACCGACATCTCGACCATCTGCCACAGCCGCCGCACCGGCCGCCCGACCATGAACAGCAGCACGGTGATGAGCCCGGCGAGCACCATCTGCGTGAGCATGTTCAGCGAGTTGCCGGCGTCGAAGATGGCCTGCAGCAGAAGGGCGTGCACGCCGGCGAGCACGGAGAGGACGACGAGGTTGAAGGCAACCCCGCCGGCCACCTTGAGCACGCGGCGCAGGATCTCCGGGTGCAGGAGGGCGACCAGGCCGATCAGCGGCGCGGTGAGCGCGAAGAGGCGGATGAGGACCTGCGCGAGCAGGACACTCGCCTTGGCCAGGAGCTGGAAGAGCGAGTAGACGAGGGCCTGGCCGAGGGAGAGGAACCCGGCACCGGTGCGGCCGCCGGCTTCGCCGGTGAAGTAGCCGGTGGCGGGGCCCAGTTTGGTGGAGATGTCCTTGTAGGCGTTCTTCTTGCCGTCGATGACGGCCTGGTTGCCGTCGTCGCCGTTGCGCAGCTGCGCCCACGTGAACGCCTGCGCGTCCAGCAGCGGGCGGCCGAACTGTTCGGCCTGCGGCGCGGTCGGCGAACCGAACTCCCCGCGGATCCAGTTCTTGTAGACGATCTCGTTGTGCAGGTTCGTCGGCAGCACGTGCCGCACGACGCGGTTGTCGGCGTCGTCGACGAACCCGGCCTGGATGTTCGTCGTGGTCTGGACGATCGCCTTGTCGATCGGGTCGAAGTACCGCAGCATCGCCAGCGACGACGCGGCGAGCCAGACGCCCGCCAGCGCGTACAGCGCCCGTTTGCTGACCGCGGCGAGATCACCGCGCCAGATGTTGCGGAACAACATGATCGACATGACCAGCGCGACCAGCCCGAACAGCTGGGCGTAGATGTTGTTGTAGACCTTCTCCGCGCCCGACTTCACCGCGCTGTAGAGCGGGTTGAGCAGGCCGCCCTCGAGCACGGTGTAGTGCAGCGAGTTCGTCGCGCCGACGATGTTCTTGCCCAGGTTGAACAGCTGATTGCCGCCCCAGGTGTCGAGCGTCGAGCCCGGTGGCGTCAGGCTGATGCCGGAACAGTTCGTCTCGAAGGTGTTCCAGACGAGCCCGGCGTAGCTGTAGTCGACGTACGGGCTGCCCGCCTCGCCGTGGCCTTCGGCGGGGTCGATGGCGCCGACCATGCCCGCGCCGGGACGTTCGGGGTTCGGGGCCTCGCCACAGGCCGCCGCGCTCGCCGCCGGGGCGGTCGCGATGGCTTGCAAGCCAAGGACGACCATGACCGCGAACATCGTCGCCTTGCGCCCCGGCGTGCGCCGCCCCGGCCGCGGACCTTCCTTGATCCGCCGCTTCAGCGAGTGCCACCCCGCGGCCAACGTCAGCAGGACCGCCAGCGTCAGCACGGTGTTCATGCGGCGTCCCGGCCGGTGCCGCCCTTTCCGCCTGAACGGGCGTGTTGCTGTTGCCCGTTGGACGGCTGGACGCCGCCCTCCACTTCGCCTGTCTCGGATGCCAAGGGGTCCGGTGCGCCCAGGAGGTTCTCGTCGGCCAGGCCGACCTCCAGTTCCGCCGCCAGCTCGAAGTCCTGCTCCAGCGAGATGTCGTCCTCCGGCGGGACCGCGACGTACGGCTTCCTCTCCTCCGGTGGCAGCGCCAGCTCGTTGCCCGGACGCCGTGACGGCGCCGCGTCCTTCGAACCCGGGGTCGTGTCCATGACCGCCCGCAGGTGGTCCAGGTGCGGGCCGGAGAAGTCGACGCGGATGCGCTCCACGCCTCCCGCTCCGTCGCCGAAGATGAACTGGCGGGGCTCGACGTCCCGCTCCAAGCCGCGCTGCTGGGCGCCGGGACGTCGGCCCAGTGCCGCCACGACCTGCTCGTACCCGACGCCGACGGGCACCTTCAGCAGCCGGAGAGCATCCGCCTGGGCGTCGTCGTCGTCGAGACGACCCACGAACACCGAGTCCAGCAGGGTCACGAAACCCTGGATCTTCAGGAAGTCCGCCGGGATCTGGGACGACAGCAGGACACGGACGTTCCACTTGCGCGAGTCACGCGCGAAGCGGTTCATCAGCACACGCCCCGTCGGGACCTCGGACAGGAAGAACGCCTCGTCGATCCAGACGCCCTTGCGCATCTCCTTCGGCTTCTCGTACACCGACCGCTGGGTCAGCCACGCCGCCAGGTTCAGCATCTCGACGCCGAGGGATTCCGCGTCCGTCCAGTACTCGCGGGGGACGCCGTCCTTCGGCAGGGTCAGCCCGGCCATCGTCAGGACCGTCAGGCGGTCATCGCGGGTCTCGGAGTACGGGTCGGCGTCCGTCTCCGGGATGAGCAGCGCCATCCGCTCGCGCATCTCGTCGAGGAAGTCCGCGACGACGCCCGCGTGCTCGTGGTGCTCCGAAGAATCCCGGCGCAGGGCATCGATCACCTGGCCCGGATCCGCGTCGAAGCGGCCCCCGACGGCTCGCACCGCGCGCAGCAGCACGATCCGCGTCTGCGCCATGCGCGACACCTCGTACGGCAGCACACCGCTCAGGACATCGAGGACGAGGCGCCTTCGGGTGGCGCCCGCAAGGGCTTTCTCCCGGCGCCAGGAGCGCTCGGGGTCGTCCTCGTCCATGAAGTGCTCGATCAGCGGCTCGGCGACCACCCGGTACGGGTTCAGGATCCCCGGCTGGGCGTTGAGCAGGTTGATCGGCCGCGCGTACGGCCGCAGCTCCGGCAGGTCGCACAGGCGGGACAACGGACCCGAAGGGTCGAGGATCGTCCAGTTCGCCCCGGCGCGCAGCGTCTTGTAGACGATGCCGCCGCCGAGGAACGACTTACCACCACCCAGGCCCGCCACCATGGCCGTCAGGCCGGAGCCGTCGCGGATCTCCTGGGCCATCCACGGGTCCCAGGCCACCGGGCGCCGGGTCGCCGTGCACGTCTCGCCGAGCAGGATGCCGCGGCGGTCGCCGACCTCCGCGGTCGCCGTCGGCACCGCCGAGGACGCCCAGACCACCGAGCCGCGGCGCATGTACGCCGCCGAAGCCAGCGGCTCGCCCGGGATGAACTCCCGGGCCATCGCGTACTGGGCCTCGGGGTGCTCGATGGCGATCTTCGGCTTGTACAGGTCGAGCAGCTGCTGGGCCAGGCGCAGCGCGTCGCGCTCGGTCGGGCCGGACACCGCCAGCCGCCACCAGGAGCGCACGCGGGTGGCCAGCGCGGTGAAGCCCGACGTCATCTCGTCGTCGATCTCCAGCACCCGGCCGGCCTGCCGGGACAGCGACTGCGGCGGCTCCAGCTCGTGCTCGTCGGTGTAGTGCTTGACCTGCGAGCGCACCTTGTTCATCTGGCGCTGCAGCTCGCTGGCGACCTCTTCGGGACGCCGGACGTAGATGCGCGCGGACACCTCGACTGCCGCCGGCAGCCGGTCGGCGTGCTGGATCCACGGGTCGTCGACCTCGGGGATCTGCAGGCCGTGCATCTGCCCGACGGTGAGCACGGCCAGGTGCCGCGAGACGCCGGCGTTGGAGCCGGTGCGGCCGCGGACGGTCACGGTCGGCGCGTACGGGTCGGCGTAGTAGTCGGCGGCGTCGGTGAAGCTGGCCAGGTCTTCCGGCTCCCAGGCCGCGCCCGGCACCGCGGGCATGTTCCGCGGGGCGGGCAGCCCGAGGGAGCACGAGCGGTGCATCAGCCAGGACATCTCCTCGGCGTGCACCGGGCGGCCTTCCAGCCCGGCGCTGCCGATGACCTGGTCGAGGTGCTCGACCTCGGAGTCCAGCGCGGTCAGCTCGGCGTCGACGGCCTCGGGGAGGATCTTGCGCAGCACCGGCGCGGCCCGCTCGACCGCGCGGTCGACCATCCGCCGGGTCTGCACCTGGACGCCGATGTAGACCTCTTTTTCGGCCATCGAGCGGCCCATCAGCTGCTGCTGCTCGCCGATCAGGTAGTCGTCGAAGGACAGCGCGCCCGGGACGTCGCCGGGGCGGTTGTGGGCGTTGTAGACGTGCGCCTCGGCCCACATCCGGATCGGGTACGGGCGGTTCGTCACGCGCAGGTGCAGCCAGCGGCCCTGCAGCTCGGCGTACTGGCCGGCGATCGCGGCGATCAGGTCGCGCCGCTGCGAGTCCGAGCGGAACGACCAGCGCTGCGGCGCCAGCCGGTACCAGGCGTAGACCTCGACGCCGGTGCGGACCAGGTGCCCGTCGATGCTGCGCACCGCGATCGACGGGGTATATGCGGGAATCGCCTGCTCACCGGGCAGGCGCGCCTTGTTCCCCGAGCCGTTCCGCGACGCGCGGACCTGCTCGGGCGGTTGCCATGCGCCCGAGTGGGTGTCCCGACCCCGTTTTCCTCGGCTACCGCCGCGACCGAACAACGACTACCTCCCGGCCCGAGCCGAGTTGCCCCGGCTCCGACGCGCTCGTGGTGCTCCCTGGTAAATCGGCTCAGTGGCGCGAAGCGCCCCCATCGCGTGTGGTGGCGGGGGCGTGGGTGAAGCCGCACCCGGCGGGCCGCCGTGGTGCTGGTACTGCCGCCTGCGGCGGTGCTTCGGCAGCGGACGCTCGGCCCGCACCCGGACGCGGCTGGCGCTGACCGCGCCCCCGGTGCCCGTGGTCCGTGCGCGGGGGGTGTTCAGCTCGCGGCCGGCCATCGCGACCACGGTGCCGAGCGGGCGCTCGTGGCTGATCTTGGCCGTGAGCAGGCGGGTGATCGCGATGGTCGCGATGAACCCCCACGCCGTCGAGAAGAACCCGAAGCTCCACCCCGCCCAGCGTTCGACGCCGAGCACGACGAAGAACGTCGGGATGCCGATGAGCCAGGCGACGTACCGGGCTCTCCAGGGAAAAGTCGCTTTCGGCGGGCCGAGCCACACGGCGTCGACCCGGTAAACCTCGTCGTCGGTCCTGATGCGCACGCGGACCCCGTCTCAGCCGGTGAACAGGCCGGCGATCCACTGGCCCACGTTCACGCCCGCGCCGCTGACCGCGAGACCGATGATGGCGAGCGCGATGACCACGCCGGCGAGCCGGCGCATGACACCGGCGTTGTCGCCCTTACCGCCGCCCAGCCACAGGAGCAGGAGTGCGACGGCCAGCAGCACCAGGGGGATGACGTTGTCGAGCAGCCACTGGCGCACGTTGCCCGTGCCCAGTTCGCCGGCGGCCAGCGTGTCGAGGGTGGTCAAGGTCATCATCGCGATACTCCCGGTGCGCGGTGGGGCCCGCGCGGCTCTGGCTCAGGCGGTGCTTCGAACAACATCATGGGGGCTACGAGGGGTAGTGGTCAAAGTGCGCAGCGTAGAGACCGGCTGGCTCGTCAACCGGCGCGCTGCGGATGGCACACGAAAACTCCACGCCCACCATCATCGCGGCAAGGGCCCTCGGGTTGAACCCCGGCCACCCATACTTCTCAGTGTGCTGACGAACTCACCCCATTGCCCGGGATTTGCTCACTCTGGGTACTGGTGCTCTGGCCGTTGTGCGGCTTGGAACAGTGTTGCATGACACGAACGGCCGCGTCTCCCGAGCCCGCTCTGTGACGACGGTCGGCCGGTCGGCGACCATGTCGATCTTGACCGCGAGTGCTGTCCGTCACGGGGTGCCCGATACTTCACAACTTTTTCACTACATAGCGTGATCTTGACCCGTCGATCAGTTCTGGGACCGGCGGAAGACGCCGTCCGGGAAGGCGCCGGCTTCGACGACCCGGCGGCTGAGCCCGCGGCAGAGTTCTTCGAGCCGGGCGGTCCGCTCGGCGCCGAGGTGGAGCCATGGCGCCCGCGCGGCGGACTCGGTCGCGATCTCGACGGCGGCGCGGACGGCGGCGCCCGCCTCGGTCAGCCCACCTTCGGCGTCGAGGAGGCCGCGGCCGGTGAGCGCTACCTCGGCGGCCGTCCACTGTTCGTCGCTCCAGCCGCGGGTCAGCTTGGCCGGGGCGGTGGCGAACCCGCGGCCGGTGGCGACGTGGGTGACCAGGGCGTCCAGGCCGCTCAGGCCGTTCAGCACGAGGGCGGCGATGTGGCCGTCGCCGCGGTGCTCGCGGAGCAGGGTGATCGCGTGCCAGAGCACGAGGTGCGGCTCGCCCGGCCAGGCGAGCCCCGCGTGCGCGGCGTAGAGGGGACGTCCTTCGCCGGTGCACCCGTTGCTCGCCTCGCGCGCGAGTTCGGCCGCCTCGGCGACCTCGTCGCTCTTCACGTGGTCGCCGAGCAGGCGGGCCAGCGCCTTGTCGACGCCGTCGAGCCGGGCGTCCAGGACCTGCTCCGGCGTCGCCAGGGTCCAGGCGCGCGGGATCACGCGGGCGACGACCTCGGGGTTGAAGTTGTAAAAGGTGGCCGCGACGACCTCGGGCCCGACGGCGCCCATGGCCGCGGACCGGCTCGCGAAGTACGGCATCCGGCCCGGTCGCAGGCCGATGCCGGTGAGCGCGGCCTCGACTTCGGGCGCGAAGTACGAGAAAGCGTGCAAGGAATCGAAAGCCGACTTGAACCGCTTCTCGTCACCCGCCATAGCGGCACCCTACTACCGGGTAACCACGCGCGGGAACACGCGACGCCCCTCGGGGTACGGGAGGCGGACGAGCTGGCATGTAAGCCGGATCCTGTTCCCCGGTCGCCTTGCGGCTCGCGGGGCGGCGGCCATCCATCTCGGCCTGCCGTTGCCGGCAGGCTCCAGCGGCCTACCCGCAGGCTCGGACGGGCCGTCCTCGAACGCCTGCGCAGGAGCCCGGGGGCTCCCTCTTGGCCTTGCTCCGGGTGGGGTTTACCTAGCCGTCCCGGTCGCCCGGGACGCTGGTGGTCTCTTACACCACCGTTTCACCCTTACCCCCGCCCGCGCGAAGCACGGACGGGGGCGGTCTGTTTTCTGTGGCACTTTCCCGCGGGTCACCCCGGGTTGCCGTTAGCAACCACCCTGCCCTGCGGAGTCCGGACTTTCCTCGGGCCGGGTCACCCCGGCTCGCGACCGCCCTGCCAGCTCGTCCGCAGGCTGGATCGTAGCTCAGCGGCCGGCCACCGCCCCGCTGTGGTGGCGGGGCCGGACCTCGGGCGGCGGCTCGGCCGGCGTCGGGTGCTGGCGGGCGAGTTCGGCCGTCCAGTGCAGGACGGCGGCGGGGCTGTCGAGGCCGATCAGGCCGACGAGCCGGCCCTGGCGGACGAAGCCGGTGATGGGCCGGGTGCCCGGCACCGGCGACTCCAGCAGCACGGTGTCGGTGGCGAGGGCGGGCCGGCCGGCGACCTGGATGCGGACGCCGTGCTGTTCGGACCAGTAGCGCGGCACCGGCGTGTAGGCCGGCGAACCCTGCGGGCCGGCGAGGAGGTTCTGGGCGGCGGCGCGGCTCATCTCGACGGCGTTGAGCCAGTGCTCCTCCCGGTGGGGCGTGGGGTCGAAGCGGAGGTTGGGCCAGCGGGCGACGTCGCCCGCCGCGACGATCGTCGACGAGCCGACGACGTGGCAGGTGGGTCCGCAGACGACGCCGTCGTCGAGCGGCAGCTTGGCGCCGCGCAGCCAGGACACCGCCGGGACGCTGCCCACGGCGACGACGACGCAGGCGACCTCGAGGGCGCGGCCGTCGGCGAACTCGAGGCCGACGTGCGTGGGTGCGGGCCGCCAGCGGCGGATCGTGGTGCCGAGTTCGAGGCGGACGCCGCGGGCGGTGTGCAGCGCCGTGAGCCATTCCCCGATGTCGGGCCCGAGGACGTCGGCCAGCAGGGACCTCGCCCGTCCGAAGAGGACGACCTCGCGGTTCATCTCGCGGAGGCTGGAGGCGACTTCGCAGCCGATGAAGCCGTCCCCGATCACCGCGACCGGGCCGGGGTTGGTGGCGAGGGCGCGCTGCAGGGCGATCGTGTCGGAGAGGGTGCGGACGACGACCACGCGCGGGTGGCCGTGCGGCGCGCCGGGCATCCGGCGCGGTTCGACGCCGGTGGCGATGATCAGGCCGTCGTAGTGCAGTTCCTCGTCGCGGAGGTGGACGACCTGCCGGTTCGGCGAGAGCGCGGTCACCGGCGTGTCGAACCGCCATTCGGCGTCGACTTCGAGCGGGTCGGCGAGCAGCGTGTCGGCCCGGCTGACCGCGCCGGTGAGCAGCTGCTTGGACAAGGCCGGGCGGTGGTAGGCGATGTCGGGTTCGGCGCCGAGGACCACGACTTCGCCGTCGAACCCGACTTCGCGCAGCCGTTCGGCCGCGCGCAGGCCGGCGAGGCCGGCTCCGGCGATGACGATGCGTTCGCTCATCGGGTGGCTCCCAACAGGTGGATGGCTCTCATGGGGCAGGCGCGCGCGGCGGCCTGGACGTTCGGGACGAGCTGGGCACCCGGGCGCTTCTCGTAGGCGAGCTGCCCGTCGAGGCCGAGCTGGAAGACCTGGGGCGCCTCGGACTGGCAGACCCCGTAGGCGTGGCAGCGCTGGCTGTCGACGTCGACGCGCACGGTGGCCGGCTCCGGGTCGTCCTCTTCGGGCGGCGGCGTCACCAGGCCGGCGCGGGCGAGCACCGCGGCGGGCAGCACGCGCAGGACCGACAGCAGCACCGGCGGGACGAGCAGCGTGAGGCCGGCCAGCCAGACGACGGCGAGGTGCCCGCTCGAGATGGCGCCGAGCCAGGCGTGCACCGCGAGCAGGCCGATGGCGAGGTACCCGGCCTGGTGGAAGCGCAGCCACCGGCCCTCGCCGGCGCTGCGGCGCAGCCCCGCGGTCACGGACACCGCGATGACGAGCTCGAGGCCGGCGATGCCCAGCGCGTGCCGCGGCGTGCCGTCGTAGAAGGGGAGGAGCAGGTCGGCGACGCCGAAGGGGTCGTCCTCCAGGAAGAGGAAGGTCAGCCCGTGCAGGGTCCCGGTGGCGAGGGTGAACGCGGCGAGCACCACGTGCCCGGTGCGGATCGCGTCCTGGCCGCTGAACCGGCGGACCCAGCCGGTGGCGGCCAGGACGCCCCAGCACAGCGTCAGGCACATGAAGAGGTAGGTGAGGCGGCCGGACAGCGCGGCGGCCTCGGCGATCCCGGTGTCGTGCGGCGACCCCGGGACCAGCGCGGCGGAAAGGGACATGGGGCGGCTTACCTCCGGGTGCGCGGCGAGGGCCTGCCGGGGGTTCCGAGCAGGCGGAGCAGGCCGAACGTGGCGACGGCGGCGAGGGCCACGAGAACGGCACCGGCGGCGACGGCACCGCCGCCGAGGGTGTCGTCCTCGGTGGCGGAGACGAGCAGGGAGGTGGTCTCGGCGAGCCCGGTGCTCTCGAGGAGCGTCAGGTGCCCGAGCGAGGTGTCGACGGCGGTCTGGGCGAACGCGCGGACGTCGTCGTCGCGGGTGCCCGCGCGGACGTCGGAGGCGAGCCCGAACAGCGTGCCGTACTCGGCGCGGACGCGGTTGACGTAGGCGCGGTCGAACGCGTCGCCGGAGTCGGCGGCGATCTCGCCGGCCCAGCCGCGCTCCTGGTCGGTCGGCTCCCCCGGCAGGGTGACGGCGAGCCGGTCGGCGACCGCGCGCAGGGCGACGTCGAGGCGGGCCTGGTCGTCGGCGATGCGGACGGCGACGGCGCGCACCCGCCGGTTGGTGGCCCGCTCGGCGGCGAGCCTGCTCGACGGCCCGGCCCACAGCGTGTGCTGCTTCAGCCGGGTCAGCAGGGCGCGGTCGGTCTGCTGCAGTTCCCCGGCCGACGCCGGGACGGCACAGCCCAGCACGAGCGCGGTCGCAGCGGCCAGCAACGCCACGAATCGGAGCGGCATCCCCGTTGTCCCTTCGCGAAGGAGTCCTCACCTCCTGTTACGGCGAGAAGGTGCGATCCGGTTCTCGCCGTCACCTTTTAGTGACCTGTGACGTGCATCACAATACACATTGTGAACCACCCCGCGATGGCCGTCGTCGATGCTGCGTCGAATTAAGTCGGGAAACTAATGCATATGGCCTATTAAGTGTTTTTGCGCTACGCTCCGATGACCCCACGGTCCGCCAGTCAGGTGAGGTTGCGAGCTTTATGGAAGCACCGGGAACAGAAGGTCGCGGCCGCGTCGGCTACGCGTCGTCCGCGACTGCGGTCGACACCGGCCTCGCCGCGGGAGACGACCTCGTCCCGCTGCTCTACAAAGACTTCCGCGCCACCCTGTTTGCGCAGGTCATGAGCCTGACCAACCATGACCGGCAGTGGACCGAAGACGTGGTGCAGGAGACCATGATCCGCGCCTGGCAGCACTCCGACACGCTCGAGCGCGAGCCCGGAATGCTGCGCGGATGGCTGCTCACAGTGGCCCGGCGGATCGTCATCGACGGCTGGAGGAATCGCCGCGTCCGCCCACAGGAGGTCGCTCTGGAGATCCCGGAAAACGCCGAGTCCAAGGACCGCGCGGACAGCTCGTTAGCGGCGCTAACGATTACTCGGGCATTGCGGGAACTGGACGCCAAATATCAGTCCGTCATCTACGAGACGTATCTCGCGGGAAACACCGTTCGACAGGCGGCGGAAATTCTCGGAATTCCGGAGGGAACTGTCAAATCGCGGTTGTACACGGCGATGCGGCAATTGCGGAAGGCGCTCGGGGAAGTGACGATCCGATGAGGGGGCGGAAGGGGGACGCCGCCGCCTACGGGCTCGGCGTCCACGATGATCCGGAAGGGTTCGAAGCCCACCTGCTGGGCTGTGCCCGCTGCCGGGGCCGGGTCTCCGGCTTCACCCCGGTGGCCGGCGCGCTGGCGGAGGCGGTGCGGCTGGGCTACCTGCCGCCGGGCGACGGTGCGGCCCGGCGCCGGAAGTCGGCCGGGGCGGCGGCCCTGCGGGGGCCCGCGGCCGGCCCGCTCCTGCTGCTCGCGCTCGGCGTGGCGACGATGGTCCTCTGCGCGGCCCGGCCGGCCACGGGGAAGATCCGGTTCGCATCCACTGCGTCCATCGTCTCCCCTGGTCAGGTCGTGCCCGGTACCGGCCGTGGTCCGCGGTGTCTCCCGTGGTCGGCCGGTTTCCAGTAGTCTGCCCCAACCCAACATGAAAGTCCTTACGGTGGATACCGAAGTAAATCCCGAGCACCCCGCCAGCGGGGCTTCGGTACCGAAGCGTCCCGCCCCGCGGCTCCCCGGCCGCGAGCCCGAGCTGGGCCGCCTGACCGGTCTCTTCCCGGTCGTGCTGGGCGGCGCGGCCGCCAGCGCGGTGCTGGCCGGCGAGTTCGGCATGGGCAAGAGCGCCACCCTGCGGACCGCCGCGGCGCTGGCCGCGGACGCGGGCTTCACCGTCGCGACGGCCACCGGGTCGCGGCTGGAAAGCCACCTGGCCGGCGGGCTCGTCCGCCAGCTGGCCGACGCGCTCGAGGAGCCGGGGGCGCCCCGGCGCCCGCCCGTCGCCGAGCTGTGCGGGTCGGCCGGCGAGGGCGAAGCGCTCGACCTCTTCTTCCGGATCGTCCGCGACGCGGCCGAGCGGGGTCCGCTGTTCCTCGGCATCGACAACATCCACCTGGCCGACGCCTGGTCCATGCGGTGCCTGGCCTACCTCCGCAACCGCGTGCTCGACCTGCCGGTGCTGATCGTCCTGACGTCCGTCATCGGTTACCCCCCGCACCGCGAGGTCGCGCTGCTGGACATGGTGGGGAGCACGCCGGTCACGATCACGCTGAACGGCCTCGGCGACGCGGCCGCGGCGGAGATCCTCGGCCTCGCCCCCGGGGAGCTGGCCTCCGCCTGCCGCGAGGCGACCGGCGGCAACCCGGTGCTGCTGCAGGCGCTGCGGCCGCGCCTGCTGCCCGGCGCTGACCCGCACGAGCTCGGCTCGTCGCTGATCGGGCAGGTGCTCACCACGCGGGTGCAGGAGTTCCCGCACGCGCCGGACATCCTGCACGCGGCGGCGATCCTCGGCGAGGACGCCGGCTTCGACCTGCTGGCCCGGCTGGCCGGCGTCGACGAGCTCGACGCGCTGCAGGCGATCGACACCCTGGTCCGGCTGCACGTGCTGAACAACAGCGACCAGCCGACGCTGACCTACTCGTTCGTCCGCAACTCCCTGCTGAAGGACATGCCGCAGACCACGCGGGCGGTCAACCACTCCCGGGCGGCGAAGCTGCTGACGGAGGCGGGGGCGCCGCCCGAGCGTGTGGCCGCCCACCTGCTGGAAGCGACGTCGATCCGGATCCCGTGGGCGGTGGACGTGCTGCGGCTGAGCGCGCGCGACGCCGTGTTCTCCGGGCGGTCGGAGCTGGCCGCCCGGCACCTGCGCCGGGCGCTGGAGGAGCGGCTGACCTCGGGGCGCCGGATGGCCGTGCTGCTGCAGCTCGCGCACGCGGAGTTCCAGTTCGACCCGCCCGGCGCGGCGAAGCGGGTGCGGGAAGCCGTCGACACCGTCGGCAACCGCGAGACGGCCGCGTACATCGCCACGGCGATGCTGCTGTCGCTCTGCGGCGGCCAGGACGCCCGGCTGGGGATCAGCGCGGCGGGCCAGATCGCGGCGCGGCTCGACGCGGGCGGCCCGGACGCCGTGTGGCCGCTGCTGTGCATGACCTACCTCGCCGAGGCCGGCAGCAGGCTCGGCCCGCCCCCGGAGTTCCGCGACTTCGAGGAGCAGTGGGCGCCGCTGACCGACCCGGCGGCCCAGCGGAGCCGCTCGGCGCTGCTCGCGCTGGACGCCGTCCGCAGTGGCGAGTCGGCGCAGGACGCCGTCGGGCACTTCGCGGACGCGCTGAGCCAAGCCGGGGCTCCGCCCCGCGCCGGGGACTCCGCCACGCGGAGCCCGCGTGAGCTGAGCAGCGAAGACGGCGGCGAGCTGTTCGAACAGCACTACTTCTTCACGCTGGCCACCGCGGTGCTCGCGGACGAGCCGGCGCACGTCGACCGGCTGTGCCGGGTCCTCGACGTCGAGCGCGAGCCGTGGGACGTGCACGTGCCGCACGGGGCGCTGCCCACCCTGGCCCGCGGGATCGCGCTGCAGACCAGCGGCGACCTGCAGCGGGCGAGCGTCCACTTCGAATCCCTGCTGCGCCGCTTCGACGAGCGCGGCGGGACGACGACCTGCCCGGTCGGCGTGCTGTGCGCGGCGAAGCTCGTCGAGTGCTGGGTGGACCTCGGCCGGTTCGAGGCGGCGACGTCGCTGCTGGACCGGATGGACTTCGTCGCGAGCCAGGGCCTCTTCACGCACACGTACCTCCTGTACGCGCGGGGGCGCCTGCGCGTCGCGACCGGGTACACGCGCTTCGGGTTCGAGGACCTCCTCAGCTGCGGACGGCGCCTGGCGCACCACGGCATGCGGTTCCCGGGGTTCGTGCCGTGGCGCGCGCACGCGGCGCGGGCGGCGCTGGCCCTCGGCCAGACCGACGACGCGGCCCGCCTTGCCGAAGAGGACATCAACGCATCGGCCCGCTGGGGCGCGGCACGGCCGCTGGGCACGGCGCTCACGACGCTGGGGCTGGTCCGCGAGGACGACGAGGCGGAGCGGGCACTGCAGAAGGCGATCACGACACTGCGGTCGTCGCCGGCCCGCCTCCAGCTGGCGACGGCGCTGACGGAGCTCGGCACGCTGCAGTCCCGGCACGGCCAGTCCGAAAAGGCCATCGAAACGCTGCGGCAGGCGGTGGAGCTGAGCGAGCAGTGCGGAGCACGCCCGCTGGCCCGCCGGGCAGCGGAGGAGCTGCGCTCGTCGCGGCGCGCGCTGACCCCGGCGAAGGACAACGAGCACGGGTTGACCCGGCAGGAGAACCGCATCGCGGTGATGGCGGCGCAGGGACTGACCAACCGGGAGATCGCCACAGCCCTGCACTTGACGCGGCGGACGGTGGAGCTCCACTTGTCCGGCGCGTACCGGAAGCTGGGGATTCCCGGCCGGGCGGAGCTCGGTGGGGCGCTGGCGAAGTCTTCGCAGCGGGTGGATGGCCGCTGAGCCTGGGGTACGGGTTGCGGGCGGCGCCGCTGAGCCATTCCCGGACAACGCAGGCTCGGCCGGCGCCGGGGATAGATGGTCGCCGACCTCGGCCCGCGGAAGCTGGCGGGCGGTGAGCCGCTCGCGGCTCGCGCAGGCTCGGCCGGCGCCGGGGATAGATGGTCGCTGGGCTCGGGCCGCAGCGGGGTCGCGGGCGGTATTGAGCGCGGGCGGGCGGTGAGCCGGTCGCGGATCGCGCAGGCTCGGCCGGCGCAGCACCCGGGCGGTCGTTGCGCCGGTGGATCGCGCAAGCTCGGCGCGCAGCACGCCGACAGCCGCTGAGCCGCAAACCGCGCGAGCTCGTGCTTCGGCCCGTCGCTTCCGGCAGGGATGTCCAATTTGGACTCCCGCCCGCGGGGGCGCCCCCCGTCTTCCACGCTACCCGGCGGCACCGACAAAACCGGGCCGCAGTTAGCGTGAACGCGTGAACCTCCTCGCGGGCGCGGCCAGCCTGCTGCTCCTGGCCGGTGTGCTCGTCTTCGCCATCGTCCGGCCGCGGGGGTGGCCGGAAGCCGTTGCCGCGGTGCCGGCCGCCGGGGTTGTTCTGCTGCTCGGCCTCGTGCCGCCCGCCGCGGCCGGGGCGCGGGCCGTGGAAATCCTGCCCACCCTCGGTTTTCTCGCCGCGATTCTGCTTTTGTCCTTTTTGGCCAGTGTCGACGGCGTCTTCGCCTGGCTCGGCAACCGGCTCGCCGAGGCGTGCCACGGCCGGCCGCGGCGGCTGCTCGTCCTCACCTTCGCCGCCGCGGCCGGTGTCACCGCGATCCTCAGCCTGGACGCCACCGTCGTGCTGCTCACCCCGGTCGTCCTCGCCACCGCCGGCAGCCTCGGGCTCCCCGCGCGGCCGCACGTCTACGCCTGCGCGCACCTGGCCAACTCGGCGTCGACGCTGCTGCCGGTGTCCAACCTGACGAACCTGCTGGCTTTCGCCGCGTCCGGGCTGACCTTCGCCGGGTTCACCGCGCTGATGGCGTTGCCGTGGCTGGTCACGATCGCCGTGGAGCTGCTGGTTTTCCTGCGGTTCTTCGCCGCCGACCTGCGGCCGCGCGAGACGACCGAACCGCGGCAGCACCTCGAGACGCCGACCTTCGCCCTCGTCGTCCTCGGCCTCACGCTCGCCGGGTTCGCGGTCGGGCAGCTCGGGCACGTCGAGCCGGTCTGGATCGCCGCGCTGGCCGCGCTGATCCTCGGCGTGCGCGCCGTCGCGGGGGGCAAGGTCCCCCCGTGGCAGCTGGTCACCGAGGCGGCGCCGCAGCTGTGCCTGTTCGTGCTGGGCCTGGCCGTCGTGGTCGAGGCCGTGTCGGAGCACGTCCTCGGCGGCGTGCTCCGCGACGTCCTGCCGACGTCGACGGGCCTGGTCGACCTGCTGGTGGCCGCGGGCGTGGCGGCGCTGCTGGCCAACCTGGTCAACAACCTGCCGGCCACGCTCATCCTGCTGTCGGTGCTGGGCCCGCACCCGGCGCCGGGTGTGCTGCTCGCGGTGCTGCTCGGCGTCAACATCGGCCCGAACGCGAGCTACCTCGGCTCACTGGCGACCCTGCTGTGGCGCCGGACGCTCCCGAAACCACCCTCGCCGAGGACGTTCCACGCCCTGGGGGCGCTCACGACCCCGCTGAGCCTGGCCGCGGCGACCGTCGCGCTGTGGCTGAGCCTCAGCTGGGCATCGTGATCGTCTGACCCGGCTTCATCGTCGCGCCGCAGTCGTCCAACGGGCCGCCGAAGCGGTCGGCCGCCACCGCCGGGATGGTCTTCGCCGCGTACTCCTGCGCCGCCTTCAGCTTCGCCGGGTCCGTCACCGCGTCGCGGCGGACCCAGTCGCCGTTGCGCAGGCCCTCGATCGGGGAGCTGTAGATCAGCACGTAGTCGCGGTCGAGGCGCGGGTCCAGCGCGATCCCGTTGCCCGCCGCCCAGGGGCCCCACGAGTGGATGAACGTCGGCTTGACCGTGTCGAACACGTAGTTGCGCAGGCCCGCCAGGTCGTTGTCGTGCACCAGGTCGGCGATCGGCTTGTTCACCAGGCCGGCCATGTCGACCAGCTCGAGCCGGCTGGTCATCGACGAGCCGCCGAGGTCGGGCAGCAGCAGCGACGCCTTCTGCACGCCGAGGATGTCGGCGTAGGTGTTGAAGCCGCGGCCGAAGCGGTCGGCCACCAGGCACGCGGTGATGTTCGGGTTCTTCGCGAACTTGTCCGCCGCGGCCGCGAAGCCGATGGCCGACGGGACGAACGCGCCCACCAGCACCACGACGACGCCGACGCGCAGCAGCGCCTGCCGGTGGCGCAGCAGCTCACCGGCCGCCAGCGTGCCCGCGATGACCGCCAGCGGCCAGATCGGGCTGGCGAACCGGTGCTGGTACATCCAGTCGGCGACCATCACGCCGTACGCGACGATCCCGAGCCCCAACGGCACGAGCAGCGCGATCAGCGAACGCCGCCACGACGCCTTGACCAGCGCGAACACGATCACCAGCGCCAGCGCGATCACGCCGGCCCAGCCCGCGTAGCCGACCAGCTCGAACGGCCGCTTCACCGCGTCGAACCCGGGGAGACCCTGCTGCTTGGCCACCGAGGGGTTGGCCAGCAGCCGCCCGAACTCCGAGTGCCGCCACACGACGTACGCGCCGAACGGCACGGCGAACGCCGCCACCGACAGCAGCGCGAGCCGGAAGCTCTTCCAGAACAGCCCCGAGCGCAGCAGGAACAGCGCCGCGAGCGGGTACGCGCCCGCGTAGATCAGGCCTTCCGGGCGGGTCAGCGCGGCGAACGCCACCATGACGCCAGCCCACAGCGCGACCTTCGGGGTCAGCAGCTTGTCCCGCTGCACCGACACGAACAGCGTCACGCCCAGCGTGACGACCGCGAAGGCGAACAGCGAGTTCTCCAGGCCGGACACGACCCAGATGACGTACGACGGGATCGTCGCCAGCGTCAGGCCGACGACCAGCGTCGCCAGCCACGCGAAGCGGGTGAAGATCTGCTTCGCGGCGATGTAGCAGGCCGTCAGGACGCCGCCGGTGAACAGCAGGCCCAGTGCCTTCGGGAACAGCACGTAGTCCGGGAGGCCGAAGAGCGAGCCGTGGTCGAAGAGGCCGGCGAGCTTGCCGAGGCCGAGCAGCACCATCCACGTCGGGTCGGAGAAGCCCTCGACCGGCGGGGCGCCCGGCTGCAGCACGGGGCCGAGGCCGTCGGCGAAGCTGCGGGCGTAGGAGAAGGTGATGGCGGCGTCGTCGACGATCCAGTGGCCGTAGCGGGTCGCGTGGACCGCAACGGCCGCGACACCGGCGAGCACGGCCAGCACCGGCGCCAGGCGCGCGCCCCAGCCGCGGGTGGCCGTGGTGGTGGCCGGGTCCTCGGGGACGTCGCTCGGGGAGGTCTCGGTGAGTGCGCTAGCCGTCATGTCCTCGTCACTGTTCCGCCCGCAGGCTTCTGCCGGTGGGATACGCGCGAGCCGGCGCCCCCTTGCTGGACCCGGAGGCCGGACCCGACACCGCGGCGACGCGGTCGAGACACTGTAGCCAATACCCCATCCGGGGTCTTCCACGCGTCGGTGCCGAGCGTGATCCACCCCACATTTTCAGTGGTCAGACCAGGTGCGAGGTGTCGTTGACGAGGCGGACCGACGCGTTCCCATCCGGGTAGAACTCGACGATCGACAGGGACGCCAGGTCCAGGTGCAGCCGGAACAGCAGCTGGGGTCCGGCGTCGAGGCCCATCCGGAGCAGCGTCTTGATCGGCGTCACGTGGCTGACCAGCACCAACGTCTTGCCGCCGTGCTCGGCGATGAGCTCGTCGCGGGCCTTGCGGACGCGCCGGTGCACGACATCGAAGCTCTCCCCGCCGGGCGGCGGCACCGAGCTGTCGCCCAGCCAGGAGCCGTGCAGCTCGGGGTCACGTTCGGCGGCCTCGGCGAACGTCAGGCCTTCCCACTCGCCGAAGTCGGTCTCGATCAGGCCGGGGTGGGTCTCGACGCGGCCGCCGAGCGCGTCGGCGACCGCCTGCGCGGTCTGTTTCGTCCGGGTGAGCGGCGAGGAGATGATCGGGACGGCCTCACCGTCGACGACCAGGCCCTCCATCGCGGCCAGCCGCTTCGCCGCCGCCGCGGCCTGGGTCCGGCCCAGTTCGGTCAGCGGGACGTCGCCGCGGCCGGAGTAGCGGCGCAGCGCCGACATCTCGGTCTGGCCGTGGCGCAGCAGGAGCAGCCGGGTCGGGGTGCCCTGGGCGCCGGTCCAGGCCACCGCCGCGCGGTCGGGTTTCCGGGTCGGCAGCTTCGGTTTCGCGGCGGCTTCCGGGGGGCCGGAGACCCGTTCGGCCGTGGCGGGCCCGCCGACGGCGGTCTGCCGGACGACCTGCCTGGCCCGGCCGGCCGTGGCGGTGCCGGGACGGCCGGCCGCGGGCTTTCCGGTCGCCGCGTCCATGGCCTCGTTGGCCAGCCGGTCGGCGTGGGAGTTCTGCGCGCGCGGGATCCACTCGTACTTGACACGGGAGAAGCCCGCGGCCAGCTCCTTGGCCCGCTCGGCCAGCGGCTGCATGTCCGGGTGCTTGATCTTCCAGCGCCCGGACATCTGCTCCACCACGAGCTTCGAGTCCATCCGGACGTCCACAGTGGACGCGCCGACCTCGGCCGCGGCGGCCAGGCCGGCGATCAAGCCGCTGTACTCGGCGACGTTGTTGGTGACGACGCCGAGACTTTCCTTGCGCTCGGCGAGGACCTGGCCATCGCTGTCTTTCACCACAGCGCCGTAGCCGGCGGGACCCGGGTTGCCCCGCGAGCCGCCGTCGGCTTCGACCACGACATGCAACGTCACAGACCCGACTCCAGGGTCCGGACCAGGATCGCGCCGCAGTTCTCGCACTGGATGACGTCGTCCTCCGGCGCGGCCTTGATTTCGTTGACCGTGTTGCGGTCCAGCTCCAGCTGGCAGGCGCCGCAGCGGCGGGCCCGGAGCAGCGCGGCCCCGATGCCCTTGTGCTCGCGGACGCGCTCGTACAGCTTGAGCAGCGGCTCCGGGAAGCGCGGGAGAAGCTTCACGCGGTCTTCGTCGCGCCGCGCGCGGGTGGTGTCGAGGTCCTTGAACGCTTCGTCGCGGCGTGCGATCGCGGCGGCGACCTCGGCCTCGGCCTTGTCGACCTCGGCGCCGGTGCGCTGCGCGTCCAGGCCGAGGGCCTCGCGCTGCTCCATCAGCTCCAGCAGGTCGTCCTCCAGCGCGCTCTGGCGGCGTTCCAGCGACTGCAACTCGTGCTCGATGTCGGTCATCTGCTTCGAGTTCACCGAGCCGGAGGCCAGGAGCTTGCGGTCGCGGTCCTCGCGGGCGCGCACCGACTCGATCTCCTTCTCCTGCCGGGCGATCTCGCGGTCGAGGTCGGAGGCGGCGGTCTCCACGGACACGAGCGCGTCGCGGCGCTCGCGGGCGGTCTTCTCCCCCGCGTCGATCTCGGCCAGTTCGGGCAGGGTGCGGCGGCGGTGCGCGGTGCGCGAGAGCTCGGCGTCCACCTTGGCGAGCTCGAGCAACTGGCGCTGCACGGCGGGTTCGGCCTTCACGGTGCTCCTCTAAATCGATGTGCGCTCGGCGCGGACGTTCCACGGGTCGGTCCGCCGCGTGGAGACGTGAACGTCGACGTTACCCGCAAAGGCCCGCGCCACGAGCGCCGAGGCTTGCCCGCACCAGGGCCACTCGCTGGCCCAGTGGGTCAGCCCGACCAGCGCGGGCACCGGGCCGCGGCCCGCGAGGTGCTCGCCGGCGGGGTGATGCCGCAGGTCCGCGGTGACGAAGGCGTCGACACCGGCCTCGGTGGCCTGCTTCAGGTAGGAGTCCCCGGCGCCACCGGACACGGCGACGGTCCGGATCGGGCGGTCCGCGTCGCCCGCGCCCAGCACGCCGGGCACGGTCGCGGGCAGGGCGTCGGCGACGCGCTGGACGAACACCGCGAACGGCTCCGGCTCGGGCAGTTCGCCGAGGCGGCCGATGCCGGTGACGCCGTCGGCCTTCGGTTCCAGCGGGCCGGTGACGCGCAGCCCGATCGCCTGCGCGAGCGCGTCGGAGACGCCGGGATCGGCGGAGTCGGCGTTGGTGTGCGCGCAGTGGAGGGCGATGCCTTCGCGGATCATCCGGTGCACGAGGGCGCCCTTGGCGGTGTCGGCGGGGACGCCGTGCACGCCGCGCAGCAGCAGCGGGTGGTGCGCGACGATCAGCTGCGCGCCGAGTTCGACGGCTTCGTCGACGGTCTCGGCGACCGGGTCGACGCAGAACAGCACCCGGTGCACGGGTTCGGCCGGGTCGCCGCAGACGAGGCCGACGGCGTCCCACGACTCGGCGAGCTCGGGCGGATAAGCCCGGTCCAGCACGGAGATGACTTCGGAAATGGCGGGCACGCGGTGATTTTCGCATGTACGGTCCGAAGCCATGCGCCTTCGGTCCTTGCTCGTCACGGTGACAGCGGTCCTCGCCGGCTCCCTGCTCTCCGCGGCCCCCGCTTCGGCGTCGGAGACGTCGTTGTGGCGGCTGACCGACCTGGCGGCGCAGCGCGTCGCGATCGCCGACCAGGTGGCCGCGGCCAAGTACGGCACGCCGTCCCCGATCGACGACCCGGTGCGGGAGCAGCAGATCTACGACTCGGTGGCGGCGCGCGCCCCCGGCCTCGGCCTCGCCCCGGCGGACGCGGTGCGGTTCTTCCGCGCCCAGATCGAGGCGAACAAGCTGGTGCAGCGCGGCCTCTACGCACGCTGGGACGTGCACCCGGCGGAGGCGCCGGCGACCCGCCCCGACCTCGGTCAGATCCGCCCGGTGATCGACGGGCTCAACACCGGCCTGCTGACCGAGCTGGCGGCGACGACCCCGGCGCGGACGGCCCGATCATGCCCGATCCGCCAGCTGGTGACGGCGGGCATCGTCGACGGCGTCCACCGGTTCGACGGCCTGCACGCGCACGCCCTCGCCGAAGCGACCTCGGCGACCTGCGCGACGGATCCGGGCCGAGCCGGGTAGCCGCCTCCTCCGGCCTGCGCAACCCGCGGCCCCCCGGTGCGTCCCGTACGGCGTGACGAGGACCAAGTGGATGATCGCCGCGGTCGTGGCGGCCACCGCGCTGGCCGCGACCGGCGTGTTCGTGCTGGGCGACGGCGCGGGTACGGCGGACGGGATCGTGACGGCGATCCACCCGGACGGCCGGGTGGAGTGGACGGACGCCCGGTTCGTCAAGGCCGAGGAGAACGGCAGCAACGCCGAACCGGTCCCGGGCACCGCGCACAAGGCGGTCCTGGCAGGCGACGTGGAGATCTTCACGGGAGTCGGCAGCTGGTGCGCGTCGGCGGCCGCGGGCCTCGCGGTCGGCCTCGACGGCACGGGTTCCAACCCGTGCACCCGCGCCGAGTTCCTGGCGACCACCCCGGACAGCCTGTACGCGGTCAAGATCACGGCGAAGGGCGACGTGGTCACCCGGATCGCGGAGTACTACCACCCCTGATCCGGAGTCGGGGGGCGCCCCGGCGGCACCGGGCCGCCGCGGGCGCCGGGACCGGTCAGTTGCAGTTGCCGCAGCAGCCGCAGCCCTGGCCGGTGCACTTCGAGCAGCACCCGTGCATGATCGCTCTCCTTTTCCGGTTCGCGTCCTCGCCCGATCGACGCTAAGTGCGCGCCGCGGGCCGCGGATACCGCCGAGCGGGCGGGTGACCGGGTGAACGCGGTGGTTACCCTCGGCGCGCGGGATGCTTGGTGGGTGGCGGATTACCGCTGGGCCTTCGCGGGCTTCGCTCGCCGGACCACGCAGGCGGTCTTCACGCCCATGCGCCCAGCTGGGCCGAGCCAAGCCGACCGTGGCGGCGCGCGGCTGCCCGCTGAGCCGCGCGGGCCCTCCGCACCCCACCTGCGCCGGGCCAGGCGGGTCGCCCTTCGCGGCAGCCCTCCGCACCCCACCTGCGCCGGGCCGAGCCAAGCCGGTCGCCCTTCGCGGCAGCCCGCCGAGCCGAGAGGGCCCCGCGCCGTGCTGGGCCGAGCGGGCGGGCCGGCGACCAGGCGGACCCCGATGGTTACCCTCGGCGCGTGACGCACATCGTCTTCGTCTGCTCCGGCAACATCTGCCGCTCCCCGATGGCCGAGCTGGTGTTCCGGGCCCGGCTCGATGAGGCCGGGCTCGGGGACTCCGTGCGCGTGACCAGCGCCGGGACCGGTCCGTGGCACGCAGGTGAGCCCGCCGACAAGCGCGCCCGTGCCACGCTGAAGGCGCACGGGTACCCGACCGCGCACGTCGCTTCCGAAGTGTCCGGCGAAGACCTCGCCGCCGATCTGGTGCTGGCCGCGGACGAGGGGCACCTCGAGTTCCTGCGGGCGCGGGTCGAGGACCCGGCGAAGGTGCGGCTGCTGCGGTCGTTCGACCCGTCGGCACCCGAGGGCGCCGAGGTCCCGGACCCGTACTACGGCGGCGACGACGGCTTCGAAGACGTCCTCGGCATGATCGAGCGCGCGGTGCCCGGTTTGCTGGACTGGGTGCGTTCGCAGGGGTAGAGGTCACAGCCCGCGACGGACGGCCGGGGGCACGGGCTACCGTGGTGGGGTGCGGTTGCGGTTCCTGCTCCGGCCCGGGTGGCTGGCTCTGACGGCGGTGGTGTTCACCTTCGCCGTCTGCTGCTTCACGCTGCTCTCGCCGTGGCAGTTCAGCCGGAACACCGAGCGCGAGCAGCAGAACGCCGCGCTCGAGACGTCGTTCACCGCGGCGCCGGTGCCGCTGGCTCAGCTGCTGCCGGCCGGGAGCGTGCCCGGCCGGTACACCGAGTGGCACCTCGTCACCGTCACCGGCCAGTACCTGCCGGACAAGGAAGTCGTCGCGCGGCTGCGGACCGTCCAGGGCGAAGGTGCCTTCGAAGTGCTGACGCCGATGCGGACCACCGACGGCACGATCGTGCTGATCGACCGCGGTTACGTCCCCCTGGACAGCAAGTCGGCCGCGCCGCCGTACCCGCCGCCGCCGGCCGGGACCGTGCAGGTCACCGCGCGGGTGCGGGCGGACGAGACCGACCCGAAGAACCGCGACGCGTTCGCCGACGCCTCGACCGGCGGGCGGCTGCAGAGCTACGTTGTCGACTCCCGGGTAGTGGCGCGGGCGGGCGGGCTCGACATCCGGCCGGGCTACTTCCAGCTCGACGTCGGCCAGCCCGGGGTGCTCGGCGCGTTGCCGCTGCCGCAGACGGACTCGGGGCCGTTCCTGTCGTACGCCCTGCAGTGGATCGCGTTCGGCGCGATGGCGCTGCTCGGCTGGCTGTACTTCACGGTCCGCGAACTGAAGCCGGGCGGGGCGCTGGACGCGTCCGACGCCCCTTCGCGCCGGAAGTCCGTCGCGGAGATCCTCGCCGAAGACGAGCTCGCCGAAAGTGGCCATCGGAAGTAGGCCGCAAATGGCCATGCGGTGAGGCCACTTGCCCGGGTGATACTCGGGCCATGCTGATCCACCCGTGGGACGCCGCCGCTTCCGATCCGGAGTGGCGGGAGTGGCTGTCCGGGCACGACTTCGGCCAGCTGATCGCCGGCGGCCGGGGCCGCGACCTGCCGGTGGTGACGCCGGCGCACTTCGCGTTCGACGGCGACCGCACGATCGTCACGCACCTGGCCCGCCCGAACCCGATCTGGCCGCTGCTGGAGGAGCACCCGCGAGCCCTGCTGACCGTGATCGGCGACTACACCTACATCCGCGCGGACTGGAACGCGACCGCGGACCCGGCCTACGGCGTGCCGACCTCGTACTACGCGACGGTGCAGCTCGAAGGCGACGTCCGGCTGGTCGACGATCCGGCGGCGAAGGCGGCGCTGCTGGACGAGCAGCTGCGGCACTTCGAGCCGGACGGGGCGCGGGCGCCGGTGAGCGCCGCCCCGGACGCGCCGGACCGGCGGTTGCTGCCCGGGATCCGCGGCATCGAGTTCTCGATCACGGGGGTCCGGGCGAAGTTCAAGTTCGGCGGGAACCGGACGGCGGAAGACCGGGAACGGATCGGGGCCCGGCTGGCGGAGCGGGGTGGGCCACTGGATGCGGCGGCGCTGGCTCAGCTGCGCCGCCGAGGCTGAGCTCAGCCCGGCCGGCGCCCGAAGCCCGCCACCACGGCGACCGCCACCGAGGTCGCCCCCGCCAGCCAGCCGACCACTCGGGACAGCTCCACCGCGCGCGTCACGTGTCCCGCGTCCGGGTTCCGGCCCACCCCCAGCACCGGCAGCTCCAGCACCCCGTGCGGGTACACCGTCCGGCCCCCGACGCGGACCTCCAGCGCGCCGGCGAACGCCGCCTCCACACGGCCGGCGTTCGGGCTCGGGTGGGCGATCGTGTCGCGGCGCCAAGCCCGCCACGCCCCGCCCGCCGATCCGCCGACCACCGGGGCCGCCACCACCGTCAAGGCCGCCGCCACGCGCGTGGGCAGCAGGTGGACCAGCTCGTCGGCACGGTCCACCGCCCAGTGGCCGCGACGACCCGCGCGCGATCGGCGCAGCAAGCTCACCGCCCGTGCGCCCAGCAAGCCCGGCACGCCCGCCAGCGCGCCCCACACCAGCGGGGCCACCACTGCGTCGGACGTGTTCTCCGCCAGCGTCTCCACCGAGGCACGGGACAGCGCGATCGCGCCCAGGCCGTCGGCCACCCGGGGGTCCAGTTGGGACAGTGTCGCGCGCGCCGGCTCGAAGCGGCACTCCTCCAGGTCGCGGGCCAGTTCCGTGCCCTGCTGGGCCAAGCCCGCCGCGCCGAGGACCGCCCACGTCGTCACCGCCGTCGCCGACGCCTGCAGCACCGGGCGGCCCCGGCCCGCTCGCTCCAGCGCCGCCCCGGCGACCACCGCCGCGGCCGCGACCAGGACGCCCGAACGGTGCGGAAGCCGGCGGAACGCCGTCACCGGGAGGCGGCGGCGGGGATCGCCGAGGGCGCCGTCGGCCGCCACGCCCAACACCAGTCCGATCGCGCGCGCCGCGCTCACCCGTGCCCCCCGGCGGAAAGAAAGTCCAGTTCCCGACGAGGCTACTCGACCTCGGAAGGCCCCTCCGCCACCAGGGCGGCGATCTCGTCACGGGCCTGGACGACGATGTCGCGCATCGCCCGTTCCGCCCGGTCCGCGTCCCCGGCGGCCACCGCCGCGGCCACCTCGGCGTGCAGCGCCACGGCCTCGGGCTGCGGCTCCGGTGGCATCAGGCCGTGCCCGGTCCGCCCGGTGAGCACCTCCGCGACGACCTCCGACAGCTGCCCGAACATCGGGTTCCGGGAGGCGGTGAGCACCAGGTCGTGGAAAGCGATGTCGAAGCCGAGGAACGCCGAGAGGTCACGCGCCCGCGCCGTCCGCGCCAGCCGCTCCCCCAGCGCGCCCAGGCGGCCGCGCTCCTCCGGCGTCGCGCGCAGGGCCGCGTACCGCGCCGCGCACGGCTCGATCGCCGACCGCAGCTCGTTCAGCGTGGCCAGGGCCGCCGGGCGGGCCGGGCCGTCGAGCTGCCAGCGGATCAGGCGCGGGTCGTAGTGGTTCCACGCCGCGGGCTCGCGGACGATCACCCCGACCCGGCGCTTGCTGGTGGTCAGCTGCATCGTCTCCAGCACGCGGACGACCTCGCGGGCCACGGTCCGCGAAGCGCCGAAGCGTTCTTGAAGGTCTTCGGAGCGCAGCACGGTGCCCGGGACCAGGGATCCGTTCGCGATCGCCGCGCCGAGGGCATCCAGCACCTGCTCGTGTCTCACGGCCGAAGGCTATACGTCTGATTCGATTAAGTAGTACTTCATCTTGAATAAGTAGTACTTTTGAGTTTCACTCACCTGGACACAACGAAGTGGGAGGTGCGGATGACCGTCATCGTGGTGATGGGGGTGTCAGGCTCCGGGAAGACGACGATCGGCACGGCGCTCGCCGAGGCCCTCGGTGTCGAGTACGCGGAAGCGGACACGTTCCACCCGAAGGCCAACATCGACAAGATGACCGCCGGCACGCCGCTGACCGACGAGGACCGCGCGCCCTGGCTCGAGGCCATCGCCGGCTGGATCCGCGAACACGAGGGCTCCGGCGGCGTCGTGACGTCGTCCGCGCTCAAGCGCCGGTACCGCGACGTCCTGCGCACCGGCGGCGACGTCTGGTTCGCGCACCTGCACGGCGACCGCGCGCAGCTGGCCGAGCGGATGAAGACCCGCACCGGTCACTTCATGCCGGTGTCGCTGCTGGACTCGCAGCTCGCCGACCTCGAGCCCCTGGAGCCGGACGAGGCCGGGGCCGTCTTCGACAACACCGGGGGCACTCCGGAAGAGATCACCGAAGCCGCGCTGACCGCCTTCCGGGAGCACGCGTGAACGCCGTCCTCGCCGCCGGCTGGACCGGCCACGACACGCGCCTGATCAGCGCGACCGTCGTCGCGATCGCCGTCATCGTCGTGCTGATCACGAAGGTGAAGCTGCACCCGTTCCTGTCGCTGGTCCTCGGCTCGCTCCTGCTCGGCCTGACCGCCGGGATGCCGGTCGCCGACGTGATCAAGAAGTTCTCCGCCGGCGTCGGCAGCACGGTCGCGTCCGTCGGCATCCTGATCGCCCTCGGCGCGATGCTCGGCAAGCTGCTGGCCGACTCCGGCGGCGCCGACCAGATCGTCGACACCGTGCTCGGCCGGGCCCGCGGCGGCGCGCTCCCGTGGGCGATGGCGCTGGTGGCCGCGCTGATCGGGCTGCCGATGTTCTTCGAGATCGGGCTCGTCATGCTGATCCCGGTGGTGCTGCTCGCGGTCAAACGCACCGGGAAGCCGTTGATGCTGCTGGGCATTCCGGCGGTGGCCGGGCTTTCGGTGCTGCACGGGCTGGTCCCGCCGCACCCGGGTCCGCTGGCCGCGGCCGGCGCGCTGAACGCGAACGTCGGCATCACGCTGGCGTTCGGCCTGCTCGTCGGCATCCCCACGCTGGTCGTCGCGGGCCCGCTGTTCGGCAAGCTCGCGGCCCGGCTGGTGCCGGACGCCGTCGCCCCCGAACGGCTCGTCCCGGAACGCGCCGACACCGACAAGCCGCGTCCGAGCTTCGCCGCGACCCTGACGACGGTACTGCTGCCGGTCGTGCTGATGCTGGCGAAAGCGCTGTCGGACATCCTGCTGGCCAAGGACAGCCAGGCCCGCAAGATCCTCGACTTCGTCGGCGACCCGCTGATCGCGCTGCTCGCGGCGGTCCTGGTGGGCATGGTGCTGCTCGGCCGCCCGGCCGGGCTCGGCCGGGACAGGCTGTCCACTGTGGTCGGTGACTCGCTCGGTCCGATCGCCGGGATCATCCTCATCGTCGGCGCGGGTGGCGGGTTCAAGCAGACCCTGGTCGACGCCGGCGTCGGCGACGTCATCACCGGCCTGGCCAAGGACGCGAACCTGTCCCCGCTGCTGCTCGGCTGGCTGGTCGCGGTGGCGATCCGGCTGGCGACCGGCTCGGCGACGGTCGCGACCGTGTCCGCGGCGGGCATCGTGGCACCGCTGGCGGCGGACATGGACCCATCGCAGAGCGCCCTGCTGGTGCTGGCGATCGGCGCCGGGTCGCTGTTCTTCTCGCACGTCAACGACGCCGGGTTCTGGCTGGTCAAGGAGTACTTCGGGCTCTCGGTCGGCCAGACGCTGAAGAGCTGGTCAGTGATGGAGACGCTCATCTCGGTGGTCGCCATCGCGCTGATCCTGCCGCTGTCGCTGATCGTCTAGCCACCGCGCGAACACCAGGCCGTCACCCCGAGCCGGGGTGACGGCCTTTTCGCGTCCGTTGACATGTGACCTTTTGGTCACCTATCCTCGCTGAGTGCCCGACGACGACCTGGTGTTCAAGGCGCTGGCGGATCCGACCCGCCGGTTCCTGCTCGACCTGCTCTTCGAGCGTGACGGCCGCACGCTCACCGAGCTGGAGACCCAGGTGGAGATGACCCG
Source organism: Amycolatopsis sp. NPDC058278 (assembly GCF_042881395.1). NCBI lineage: Bacteria > Bacillati > Actinomycetota > Actinomycetes > Pseudonocardiales > Pseudonocardiaceae > Amycolatopsis > Amycolatopsis sp. NPDC058278. The sequence continues at coordinate 77,393 of NZ_JBHVXZ010000006.1, forward strand.
CTTCGGCGTCATGAAGCACCTGAAGCTCCTGGAAGAGGCCGGCCTCGTCGTCGCACGCAAGGAAGGCCGCGAGAAGCGGCACTTCCTCAACCCCGTCCCGATCCGCCAGATCCACGACCGGTGGATCGACAAGTACACCGAGCGCCGGGTCACCGCGCTCCTCGACCTCAAGAACGAGCTGGAAGGCGACGAACCATGACGAACACCGTGCAGGTCTACCGCGTCTACATCAAGGCGTCCCCGGAGCGCATCTGGGACGCCATCACCAAGCCCGAGTGGACGCAGAAGTACGGCTACACCGGACTGGTCGACTTCGACCTACGGCCCGGCGGCAAGCACCGCACCCGCCCGACCCAGGCCTTCATCGACGCCGGGATGACCGGCGACGTCGTCGACGGCGAGGTCCTGGAAGTGGACCCGCCGCGGAAACTGGTCATCACCTGGAAGCTGCTGATGGCCCCGGAGGACGTGGCCGACGAGCCCTACACGACGCTCACCTACGAGATCGAGGAGTCCAAGACCGCGGGCACCCGGCTGACCGTGACCCACGACGTCACCGGCGCCCCCACGATGGCCGCGATGGTCAGCGGGGCGCACGAGCGGCTGGACGCGCCCCCGAACGAGAACGCGGGCGGCGGCTGGGCGTGGATCCTGTCGGACCTCAAGTCCCTGCTGGAGACCGGCGAAACCATCGTCCCGGCGCCGTGACGGGGTCTGGCGGGACCGGCCTCGCGCCGCTTCGAGGCCGGTCCCGCCAGAGTCTTCAGACGCGCTGGGTCGCCGCCTTGAGCGCCGCCTTCGCGGCCTCCGGCGCCCCCAGCGTGTCGAGTCCGAACAACGCCGCCCCGACCACGGGGTTGACGTCGACCACGCGGACCACCGCGCGCGGCGCCACCTTCAGGCACCGCTTTTCGATTTCCGCGATCACCGGGGTGCCGACGCCGGTCAGCACGCCGCCGCCGAGGACGATCTCCGGGGCGTCCGCGGTCAGGTCCAGCTCGCGCAGGATCACCGCCGCGAAGACGCTGACCTCCTCGACGAACCGCGTCACGATGTCCTGGGCGACCTCGTCCCCCGCCGCCGCGACTTCGAACAGCAGCGGGCACAGGCCGTGGATCGACGCCGGGTCGATCTCCTCGAAGTGCAGGCCCTGCACGACGTCCAGCAGCGCCGGCTTCCCGAAGTAGGCCGCCACCGCCGGCATCAGGGCCGTCCGCGGACCGCGGCCGTCCTCGGCGCGCACCGCCCACCACAGCGCCTCCTCGCCGAGCCGGTAGCCGCCACCCCAGTCGCCGGAGATCTTGCCCAGCGCGGGAAAGCGGTGCACGCGGCCGTCGGGGCCGACGCCCGCGCCGTTGATCCCGGCGCCGCAGACGACCGCCACGCCCACCCCCGCGCTGCCCGCCCGAAGCAGCGCGAGGGTGTCGTTGCCGACGGTCAGGGTGTCGCTCCAGCCCCGCGCCGCGAGGGCCGCGTGCAGCGCCTCTTCCTCCCGGGGGAAGTCGAGCCCGGCCAGGTACGCGGAGGTGTGGACCGCTTCCGGCCGCGTCCCGAACGCGGGGTAGGCCTCGAGCACCAGTTCTTCCAGCGCCGCAACGCAACCGGCGACGCCGATGTTCTGCGGCGACGCGCCGGGGCCGCGGGACGACCCCAGCACCACGCCGTCTTCCGAGATCACCAGGACCTCGGTCTTGCTGTTGCCGCCGTCGATGGCAATGACAGCTGGCCTCATCCGCGCGCCCACGGCAGGTACTCGCGATTGATCTGGACCAGCGAATCGGCGAGGGTGTCGGCCTTCGTGTACTGGCCGACCAGCGGGTGCGCCAGCAGCGCGTCCGCCACGCGGTCGCGGCCGCCCTTCAGCGCCGCTTCCAAAGCCAGGAACTCGTACGCCGTCGTGGCCGCGATGAGCCCGGAGAACTGCGGTTCCACCGGCGGCTGCGCGATCGGCGTGGCACCGGAAGAGTCCACAAGGGACCGCGACTCGATGACGGCGTCGTCCGGCAGGAACGGGAAGGTGCCGTCGTTCCGGACGTTCACCACGTGCTCCTCGGCCGGCCCGCCCGCGGTCAGCGCGTGCACCAGCTGCACGGCCGCCTCGGAGTAGTACGCCCCACCGCGCTTCTCCAGGGACTCCGGCTTGGTGTTCCGCTCCGGGTCGAGGTAGATCTTCAGCAGCTCTTCCTCGACGTCGGAGACGACGTCCGCGCGCGGCCGCTCGGTGCGCTGCTTGGTGACCTGCTCGTCGTGCGCGTAGAAGTACTTCAGGTAGTACGACGGCACGACGTTCATCCGCCGCAGCCACTTCCGGGGCACGCTGACCTCGTTGGACAGGTAGTCCAGGTGCTGCTCCAGCAGCTCCGGCAGCCGGTCGACGCCGTCGACGAGCGCCCCGCGTTCCCAGCTCAGGTGGTTCAGTCCGGTGTGGACGAGCTTGACGTCGTCCGCGCCGACGCCCAGGAGCTTCCCGAACTGGCGCTGCAGGTTGATGGCGACGTTGCACAGCCCCACCGCGCGGTGCCCCTCGTCGAGCAGGGCGCGGGTGACGATGCCGACGGGGTTGGTGAAGTTGACGATCCACGTGTCGTCGCCGGCGATCTTGCGGACGCGGTCGGCGATGTCCAGCACCACCGGCACCGTGCGCAGCGCCTTCGCGAGGCCGCCCGCGCCGGTCGTCTCCTGGCCGACGCAGCCGCAGGCGTGCGGGAACGTCTCGTCCGAGCGCCGCGCCCGCTGCCCGCCGACGCGCAGCTGGATCAGCACGGCGGAAGCACCGTCCACGCCTTCTTCCAGCGACTGCGTGGTCCGGACCTGGGCCGGGTGACCGGCGTGGCCGAGGATCCGCCTGCTGAACCCGCCGACGGCCTCGACGCGGTAGGCGTCCGGGTCGACCAGCACGATCTCGTCGACGTCCAAAGTGGACCGGCGGCCGGCGATCCCGTCGATCAGTTCCGGCGTGTAGGTGGACCCGCCACCGACGACTGCCAGCTTCATCCCTTGACTCCCGTGAATGTGATGCCCTTGACGAACGACTTCTGCGCGAACACGAACAGCACGATCACCGGCGCCATGATCAGCGCGGTCGCCGCCATCGTCATGTTCCACTCGACGTGGTGCATGCCGCGGAAGGACGCGATGGCCAGGGAAAGCGGCCAGTGGTCCTGGTTCTCGCCGGTGTAGAGCAGCGGCCCGAAGTAGTCGTTCCAGGTGAACAGGAAGCAGAACATGGCGGTGGCCGCGATCCCGGGCTTGGCCATCGGGATGAGCACGCGGTACATCGCCTGGAACTCGTTGCAGCCGTCGATCTTCGCCGCTTCGAGGTAGTCCTTCGGAATGGTGAGGAAGAACTGCCGGAGCAGGAAGATCGAGAACGCGTCGAAGAAGAAGTACGGCACGATCAGCGGAACCAGCGTGCCGGTGAGGCCCATCCGGACCCACAGGTCGTACAGCGGGACGACGGTGACCTGCGGCGGCAGCAGCATCGCCGCCACGGTCAGCATGAAGAACAGGTTCTGCCCGCGCCACCGCAGTTTCGCCAGTGCGTACGCCGCCGGGATCGCCGAGAGCAGCGCGCCCACCGTCGCCAAGGCCGAATACAGCAGGCTGTTGCCGAAGTATTCGAGCAATGGCGCCTTCTGGAACACCTTGACGAAGTTCTCGAAGTGCCATTCGCTCGGCCACAGGCTCGCCGTCATCGCCTGGTCGCTCTTCATCACCGCGGTGAGGAACACGAACAGCAGCGGCAGCATGAAGATCACGCCGAGCGCGATGCCGATGGCGTGGGTGGCGATGAAGGACAGCCGCTTGTCCCAATTCCGCTTGAACTTGACCCTCGGCGGCACGCCCGCCGCTTTCTGCGGCGCTTCGGCCAGTGCGGTCATGCCCCCTCCTCCTGGTGCTGGGACTTCCGCAGCTGCCGCACGAGAATCCACGTGAAGCCCGAGCTCACGATGAACAACAGGACAGCCATCGCGGCCGCGTAGCCCATGTTGAAGTAGCGGAAGCCCTGGACGTACAGCCAGATCGGGTACGTCAGCGTCGAGTTCTGCGGTGCCCCGATGAGCTTCGAGTTGCCGGCAACGTCGGCGGTGCCCGCGCTCGCGGAGGACGCGACGATCGCCTGGGTGAAGAACTGCAGCGCGTAGATGATCGAGTTGACCACGCCGAACAGCAGTACCGGCGAGATCGACGGCAGCGTGACGTGCCAGAACTTGCGCACCGCGCCGGCGCCGTCGAGCTCGGCGGCCTCGTACTGCTCGGTGGGGACGTCCAGCAGCGCGGCCAGGATGATGATCATCAGCTCGCCGGAGCCCCACAGCGCGAGCAGCGTCAGCGCGGGCTTCGACATCGCCGGGCTGTTGAACCAGAGCCCGCCGTCGATGCCGACGAGCCGCAGGAACCGGTTGACCGGGCCGAACTCCGGGTTGAACACGAAGACGAACGCCAACGTGGCCGCCGCGGGCGGGGCGAGCGTCGGCAGGTAGCAGAGCGTCCGGACCAGGCCGACGCCCGACTTGAGCCGCGAGATCACCGACGCGATGCCGAGGGAGAACGTCACCCGGCAGACCGTCAGGACGACCACCAGCCACAGCGTGTTGTACGCGGCCGTGCCGACCAGCGGCTCGGTGGTGAACATCCGGATGTAGTTGTCGAACCCGATGAACTGCGGCGGGTTGATCAGGTCGTAGCGGGTGAAGGAGTAGTAGACCGTGGCGATCAGCGGGTAGCCGAAGAAGATCAGGAACCCGAGGAAGGCCGGGGCCATGAAGAACAGAACGGTCCGGCGGCGCTTGGCCCGGCGGGCCCCCGCCCGCGCCTTGCTCGGCGCGGACGGGGAACCCTGGGATTTCACCGGAACAGCGGTGGAGGTCATCCGCCCGCGCCCTTCTGCTTCAGTTCGTCGTCGATCTGCGCGTCCACCTTCTTCAGGCCCTCGGTCAGATCGGGCACCGAACCGGCCTGCCACTTCTCGGCGAAGTCGTTGACCGCCTTGAGGTGCGCGTCGCCGATCGGGGTGGTCTGGTTGGCCACCAGCTTGCCGCTGTCGTAGATGTCGAGGAACGTCTTGAACTGCGGCTGCAGGTCCAGCTTCGGCGAGGTCAGCGACGCCTTGGTGCTGGGCACGTTCTTCAGGCCGTTCGCCATGTCCACCAGGGTGTCGGTGTCCAGGGTGACCTGCTTGATCAGCTCCCACGCGGCACCGGGGTTCTTGGCGCCCTTGGGGATCGCGATGATCGTGCCGGTGGTGAAGCCGCCGCCGTAGTGGTCGGCCATGGTGTCGAGCACCGGCGCGGGCGCGGTGCCGTAGTTGACGTCCGGCGCCTGGTCCTTGAGGAAGGCGGTGCGGAACTCGCCGTCGTAGATCATCGCCAGCTTCTTCTTGTGGAAGCCGTGGTCGGCGGAGTACTCGTCACCGAGACCGGCCTTGAACTGCTCGACCTTCTCGTGCCCGCCGTAGAAGTCGATGAGCTGCTTCTGGAACTCGAACATCGCCTTCCAGCCGGGGTTGGTGGCGAGGTCGGACTTGCCGTCCGGGCCGAGGAACGGCGCGCCGAAGTTCGGCGCCCAGTACTGGGCCTGGTTGGCGTAGAACGGCATCGAGGGCAGGAAGCCGGCGACCTTGATCGAGCCGTCCGGGTTGAACTCGGTGAGCTTCTTGGTCGCCTCGAACAGTTCCGAGGTGGTCTTCGGCGGCGAGGTGATGCCCTTCGCCGCGAACATGTCCTTGTTGTAGTAGAGCCCGTAGACGTCGGCGAGCATCGGCATCGCGCACCGCTTGCCCTGGTACTCGGTGTAGTTGCGGACCGCGTCCGGGATCTGGGTCAGGTCGATCTTGTCGCGCTCGATGTAGGGCTTGAGGTCCTGGAAGCTGCCGGTGGAGCACCAGGCGCCGAGGTTGTCGGTGTAGAAGGAGATCGCGACGTCGGGCGGGTTGCCGCCGCGGATCGACTGGGTGAGCTTGTCGTCGTCCTGGTTGCCCTCGTGCTTGATCTCGATGTTCGGGAACTTCGCCTTGAGCTTGTTGAGGCCCGCGGTGACCACGCCGTACTCGCGGTCGGTGAACTTGGAGTACACGGTGATCGTGAGCTTGTCGTCCTTGCCGGGCGCGGCGGCCGCGTCGCCGCCGCTCGGGGCGGCGGCGCCGGAACAGGCGCTGGTCAGCAGGACGGACGCCGCGGCGGCGGCCACCAGCAGGGCGCCGCGGCGGGTCCGGGTGGTCGGGGGCATGGCCCTCCTCCTCATCGGTTGGGGCTACTCGGTCGGGGACGGGTGCTGTCGCCCTCGGGCCTGCGCGACCCGAGGAGCGTGGGGGTGACGACGCCGAAGACGTCCTCACGGGTGGTGGCGAGCGCCGACTGCAGCGCGCCCGCGCGAACGGCGTTGCCCTGCACGGAAGCGCAGCCGACGGGCGTGCGCGGCAGGACGAGTTCGTGCAGCTTTTCCTGGACGAGCGCGGCGAAGTCCTCCCCGCCGGCCCGGCTGGTGTCGCCGCAGAGGAGCACGAGCTGCGGGTCGGCGACGGCGACGAGGTTGGCGACGCCGCCGGCGACCCTTCGGGCGAGATCGTCGAGGAAGGGGTGGCCTTTCCCGGCTTTCTCCACTGCTTCCCAGGCGGTTCCGGCTTCGATGCCGTGGGCGGCGGCGAGGCGGCAAATGGCGGGCGAGTCGACCAGGTTGCCGAAGCGGGCGCCGGCCTCGGGCCAGACGTCGCCGGTGTCCACGGTGGCGGGGTCGGGCACGCGCATCCAGTCGATCTCGCCGCCCCCGCCGGTGGCGCCGCGCAGCAGCCGCCGTCCGATCACGACGGCGCCGCCGACGCCCTCGGACAGCCAGACCATGACGAAGTCGTCGACGTCCTGGGCCTGCCCGACGGTCATCTCCTCGACGGCGACCAGGTTGACGTCGTTTTCGATGAGGACGTCGACGCCGAGTTCGTCGCTGAGCTTCTGCGGGACGTCGAAGCCCAGCCAGCCGGGGATGTGCGGCGCGGAGGAGAGCAGGCCGGTCCGCGGATCGAACGCCCCCTGCGCGCCGATCACGACGTGGGCCAGGTCTTCCCGCTTGATGCCGGCCTCTTCGGCGACCTTTTTGAGGGCTTCACCGAAGGTCCCGACGACGTCGGCACCCGCGTGCACGGGCAGCGGCGTCCGGTATTCGGCGAGCACGACCCCGGCGACGTCCGCGACGACGAAGTCGGCCACGTGCGGCGTGAGGTCGACGGCGGCGACGAAGGCGAGGCCACCGTTGGCCGCCCAGAGCTGGGCCCGCGGCCCGCGGCCACCACCCCGCACGCCGGCCTTGACGACGAGGTCGTCCAGTTCGAGCCGGGTGAGCAGCTGGGCGGTGGCGGGCTTGGAGAGCCCGATGGCGAGCTCGAGTTCGGCCCGCGTGAGCGGCCCCTCCCGCAGGAGGACCTCGATGGCGGCGCGATCGTTGATCTCGCGCAGCATCCGCGGGCTACCGGCTCGCACTCGTTCCTCCGGACTTAATTAGGATACTTTACAGACGGTTTCCGGGGACTGTAGTGAGCCGCGGCACAGCCGTCAACGGTCTCGCGAAACGGCCGGGTAACGCTTGGGCGGGCAGTAGGCCACCTGGCCGTAATGTGCACAGGGCGCAACGAAAACGGCCCCGGCGAGTCGCCGGGGCCGTTCTTGTCGCAGTTCGTGTTCGGGCGGTTACTCCTCCGCGTCCGCCCAGGCCTTGAGCATCACGCGGGCGATCGACGAGTTCCCCGGCAGGATGATCTCCGCCGCCCCATCGGCGATCGGGGTCGGCTTCGAACCCTCACCCCGCACCGAACTGTTCTCGAACGCCGCGCGCACCTCCTCGCGCGACACCCACAGCGCCTCTTCGATCTCGCCGTCCGCCGGCACCAGCGGCGCGAACCGGTCCGCCCGGGCCGTGAAGCCCAGCATGATCGACCGGGGGAACGGCCACGGCTGGCTGCCCAGGTACCGCACGTCCGAGACGACCGCGCCCACCTCTTCGCGGATCTCGCGGACCACGCACGCCTCGAGGGACTCCCCCGCCTCCACGAAGCCCGCCAGCACCGAATAGCGGCCCGCCGGCCAGATCGGCTGGCGGGCCAGCAGCACGTGGGAGCCGTTCACGCCCTCCGTGGAATGGACCAGGCAGATCACCGCCGGGTCCGTGCGGGGGTACTCCTCGCGCCCGCAGCCGGTGCACTTGCTGGCCCAGCCGAACTGGATCAGCTCCGTCGCGCTGCCGCAGCGCGTGCAGAACTTCGCCTGGCGACGCCAGAAGCGCAACGCCTGTGCCGTCGTGAACAGCCCGGCCGACGTGTCGTCCAGCAGGTCGCCGTACCCGCGCAGCTCGACCCAGACCTCGCCGTCCGCGCGCGGGACCTCCTCCACGAACCCCCAGCTGCCCGCCATCTTCACCGTGTCGGCCTCGCCGGACGGCCCGCCCGGCAGCGACCAGTAGTCGACGTCCTGCCACTCGCCGAGGAACACCGCGTCCGCGGGCGGCGAAGCTCCGAAGTCGACGGCCTTCCGGAACGCCAACGCCGACGCGCCTTCGACCACCGGGGTGCGCCCGGCGTCGTCCAGGAGGACGACCCGGGCGTCGGCCCACCGCGACACCAGCCGCGACGGGTTGGTGCGCAAGTCTTCCTGGCGGTCCACAGTGGACCGGGACAGGGTCGGCAGGGCACCGAGGGTGAACGGGACGGACATCAGGCCGGCTCGCCCACGACGACGTCGCCGAGCGCCAGGAGCTTGCGCTCCAGCACCGCCGCGTCGCCGACCACCACGCCCGTGAACCGCTTGGGCGCGAAGTACTTCAGCGCCGCTTCGGCCACCTCGTCGGCCGTCACCGCCGCCACCCGCGCCGGGTGCTCGGTCAGCCACTCCAGGCCGAGCCCGGTCGAAGCCAGCGCCAGCACCTGGCCGGCCAGCCCGGCCTGCGACGACGTCGAGGTCAGCAGCGAGCCGATCGCGTACTGCCGCACCGACTCCAGCTCGTCGCCGGACGGCGGGACCTGGCCGAGGCGGCCCAGTTCGTAGCGCGTCTCCAGCAGCGCCGGGGCCGTCGCGTCGGTCGCGGTGTCCGCGTCGACGTTGACCACCGCGGTGCCGTCGGTGAACTCGAACCCCGAGTGCGCGGAGTAGGTGTAGCCCTTGTTCTCGCGGATGTTCTCGACCAGCCGCGACGAGAAGTACCCGCCGTAGGCCAGGTTCGCCAGCTGCAGCGCCGCGTACCCCGGGTCCGTGCGCGGAAGCGTCTGCGCCGAAAGCCGGATCTGCGACTGCACCGCACCGGCGCGCGGCACCAGCAGCACGTTCGGCCCGGTGAGGTCGGGCAGCGGCGGCAGCCGCACGGCGGAGCGGTCCGACGCCCAGCCGCCGAGCACCTTCTCCAGCTCGCCGAGCACCCCGGCCGGGTCGAGGTCGCCGACCAGCACCATGACCGAACCCCGCGGCAGCACCGACGCCTGGTGCAGCGCCCGCACCTGCTCCGGCGTCACGACGGCGACGTCTTCGGCGCGCGGGACCTCACGCGTTGCCGGGTGGTCGCCGTAGCGGTGCTTCTGCAGGGCCTCCCGCGCGATCGTGCGCGGCTGGGTGCGCGAGACGGCGATCCGCTCGACCAGCCGCTCCTTCTCGCGGGCGATCTCGTCGTCGGCGTAGGTCGCCCCGGTGAGGACGTCGCCGAGGACGTCGAGGAACGTCGGCAGCTTGTCGGCCAGCGCGGACCCGGTGAGCACCAGCCGCTCCGGGTCGACGCCGGCGCCGATGTCGCCGCCGATGAGCGCCAGCTCGGCGTCGATCTCGATGCGGTTGCGGCGGGCGGTGCCGGTCAGGATCGTCTCGGCGAGCACCTCGGCGATCGCCGGGTGCAGCGCGTCGTCACCCGCGAACGGGATCCACAGCCGCGCCTCGACCATCGGCACGGTCGCCTTGCGCACGGCCACCACGCGCAGGCCGTTCGCCAGCGTCGTGTCCACATGGGACAGATCGGCGGCGGCCCGCTGCTCGCCGAGCGGCGGCAGCGGCCGCGGCCCCCGCGCGGTGCGGCCGATCTCGTCGGCGCTGCGGTGCGTTGCTGAAGTCACTGCTCGTTGTTCCCTTCCGAAGCGGGCTTGACCACCAGCACGGCGCGCGCGTCCGGGCGCAGCGCCTTCGCCGCCGCCGACACGGCTTCCGAGGTGACGGCGGACATCCGGTCCGCGAGCCGGTACACCAGTGACGCGTCGCCGTAGAGCAGTTCGAACGAGCCGAGGGCCAGGGTCCGGGAGACCAGCCGGTCGTGCTCCGAGTGCAGGCTCGCCGCCCAGCGGGCGGTGACCTTGCGCAGCTCTTCCTCGCTCGGCGGGGTCTCGGCGAGCTTCTCCAGCTCGTCGTCGAGCGCGGCGAGCACGCGCTCGCGGGACACCTCGTGCGGGTGGATCAGGGTGATGGTGAACGTGTCCGGGTCGCGGGCCTCGAACGGGCCGAACAGCCCGGCGCCGGCGCCGATGTCCACGACCAGGGGCTCGCGGTGCACCAGCCGCTGCTGCAGGCGCGAGCCGTCGCCGTCGGTGAGCACGCCGGCCAGCACGAGGTAGGCCAGGTAGCTGTCGACGTCGTTGATCGGGTCCGGCATCCGGTAGCCGATGCCGAGCGCGGGCAGCGGGGCGTGCGCGTCTTCGATCTCACCGTGCAGCTCGGTGGTCGGCAGCGGCTCGGCGAAGGACGGTCGCTGCGGCGCCGGCCGGTGCGGGACGTCGCCGAAGTGGTCCTCGATCAGCTTCTTGGCGTTGTCCGGCTCGAAGTCGCCCGCCACCGTGAGCACGGCGTTCGCCGGCGAGTAGTAGGTGTCGAAGAACGCCGCGCAGTCCTCGACCGTGGCGCTTTCGAGGTCCTCGAAGCCGCCGTAGCCGTTGTGCGCGTTGGGGAACGTCGAGTACAGCACCGGCGGCAGGGTGATCCACGGGAACCCGCCGTAGGGCCGGTTCAGCACGTTGAGCCGGATCTCCTCCTTGACGACGTCGATCTGGTTCGCCAGGTTCTCCGCCGTCAGCTTGGGCGCGCGCATCCGGTCGGCTTCGAGGAACAGCGCGCGCTCGAGCGCGGCGCTCGGGAGCACTTCGAAGTAGTCGGTGTAGTCCGGGTGGGTGGACCCGTTGAAGGTCCCGCCGCTGGACTGCACGTGCCGGAAGTGCGCGAGTTTCTCCAGGCTCTCGGAGCCCTGGAACATCAGGTGCTCGAAGAGGTGGGCGAAACCGGTGCGCCCCTCCGGCTCGGAACGGAAACCCACGTCGTAGTGCACGCTGACGCCGACCACCGGCGCGGTCGCGTCGGGGGCGAGAACCACGCGCAGACCGTTGTCTAGGGTGTATCGGACGAGCTCGGGATCGGCCATGGCCCCACCCTACGACTCCCGCGCGCTCGCCTGCGTCTCGACTGGCTGCTGGGAACCGGTGTCCCGGACGGCGTCGTCGAGGAGCCGGCCGCGGCGCGCGGCGGCGAACGTCCCCGACAACGCCGTCGCGAAGGATCCGGCCTGGTCAGGGGCGATGTCACCGGCGTGCCAGTAGACCGGCGGCGGGTGTTCGAGGCCGTCGAACGCGGCCACCCACGGGGCCAGTTCGCCCAGAGCGAGCGCGTACGGCAGGCCGCGGGAGAAGACCAGCTCGCGCTGCGGCTCGTCCAGGTCCGCGGCCTTGGCCGACGCGAGCGTCACGCCGAGGCCGCGCAGGCGCCGCGCCACGTCGGCGCCCGCCCGCCGCCGGGCGGGCAGCGCGGCCGAGGCGGCGACGGCGGCGGCCCCGGCGAGCACGACCATGACGCCGAGCTGGGCGTAGCCGACGGTCACGGCCAGCAGGACGGTGAGGAACCCGCCGTAGCAGGCGATCCGGACCCCGGCGCGGCCGAGCCGCCGGGGCCGCGGGGCGAGCCAGCCGCGGCGGACGACGTCGGCGTACAGCTCGGCCGGGCCGACGGTGACGTGCCGCTCCCGCAGTTCGGCGAGGGTCACCGGCTCGTCCGGGACGACGGCCGTGTAGACGGCTTTTTCGAAGGCGGTGAGGTGCTCGTCGGGCGGGTTGCGGCGGGCCAGCCGCCAGCCGCCGTCCTCGGCGCTCACCCAGAGGTAGTTGCGGACGGCCAGGTCGAGCACGGTGGCGGCCAGGTCGGCGGCCCCGGGGCGGGCGCGGAGGAGGACGCCGGCGTGGCCGGGCAGCACGCCCTCGGGTGAGGCGAACTCGCCGTTCGGGGTGACCAGGCTCGTTTTCTCCGGCTCGCCGGTGCCGGCCTCACGGCGGCGGGCCGCCCAGACCAACGCGCCCATGAGCAGCAGCAGCGCACCGAAGGCCGCCCACGCCCAGCCGACCGGGGCGGTGAGGACGAACGCGCCGGCGATCGTCTTGGCCGGGACCAGCACCTCGTTGCCGGGCACGGTGTCCGCGGGCAGTTCGACGGTCGCCGTCATCCGCTCGCCCGCGGCGAGGTTCTGCTGGCTGAACCGGGTCAGCCCGGCGTGGTCGATCTGCGCGGCCGCGCACGGGAAGTCGGAGCCCGGCGGCCCGGCGGCGCAGTCGACGGCGGTGGGGATCTTCGGCGCGGCGAAGGAGGCGCGGAGGAACTTCAGCTCGGTGTTCCAGCCGCCGGCCAGCTCCCAGGTGATCCGGTCGCCGGCGACCGCACCGTCCACTGTGTACCGGACGATCGAGGTCCCGGGAGTGAGGTGGACGGTGAAGGCGTCTTCGTTCACGCTCGCCGTCCCGCCGCCTTCCAGGACGACGTCGCGGACACCGTAGACGCGGTCGCGGTGGTGGGGCGCCGGGACCCGCAGCGCGACCCGGCGATCCATCGTGACGCCGTCGGGGACGGAGATCGCTTCGGCGACCGAAAGAGAGCCGTCGCGCTGGACCTTGAGCTGGATCTCGGCGCTCTGCGGCACGGTGGGCAGGGGCGGCTGATCGGCGGGGCCCGCGGCCAGCGCGAGCGCCAGGAGCGTCCCCGCGAGCACGGTCAGCGGGCCGCGGCGGCGGCGAGCACGCCGTCGAGCGCGGTCAGGAACGACGGGAAGTGCGTGCCGAAGCGGCGCAGGTCGTGCTCGGCCTCCATGCCGCCGTACCAGTACAGCCCGGCCGAGCCGTCCGCCGACGGGTTGAGCGCGGCGAAGGCGCCGAGCCAGCGTTCGGTGTCGCCCAGCACGACCGCGTACGGCAGCGAGCGGGAGAAGACCAGCTCGCGGTCGGCGGCCGGGATGTCCTCGGCCTTCGCGGTGTGCAGGTAGTCGAGCAGGCCGCGGACCTGCCCCACCAGGGCGCGGCCGCGGGCGGTGCGCGACGGCAGCAGCGCGGCCACCGCGACGACCGCGAGGCCGGCCAGCGCGACGGCGACGCCGAGCAGCGCGTACCCGGCGGTGAAGGTGAGCACCGCGGTGGTGACCAGCCCGAGCGTGAAGATCCCGGCGCCGAGCCAGGTCAGCCGGCCGCGGGCGGTGTCCGGGCGGCGGGAGAACCAGCGCTTGGTGACGACGTCGGCGTACATCGCGTCGCTGATCCGGCGCAGGTCGAGCCCGCCGCGGGCGCGCAGCTGCGACACCAGCACGGTGTCGGTGCCCGGTGGCAGCAGGGTTTCGCAGACGGCGCGCTCGAAGTCGTGGAGGTGTTCGTCCGGCGGGTTGCGGCGGGTGAGCTGCCAGTCGGGCCCGGGTACTTCCGCCAGCCACAGGTAGTTGCGGACGGCCAGGTCGACCACGGTGGCGCTGATGTCCACGACGTCGACGGTCTCGTCGACGACCGTACCGACCTGGCCGGGCAGCACGCCGTCGGGACTGGCGAAGAAGACGTGGTCGCCGTCGCGCAGGAGGACTTCGACCGGGCCGGTGGCGGTGCGCAGCGCGCCGGCGTCCTGCTTGCGGCGCCGCCGGACGAAGAGCGCGGCCGCGACGAGGAAGGCGAGCAGGACGGCGAAGGCGATCCCGGTCACGGGCGTCAGCGCGAAGGCGTTCGCGAGCAGGCCGATGTCGGCGAATTCCGCGTTCGCCGGAGTGGTGCCCGCGGGCAGGCCGACGAGGAGGTCGACGCGGTCGCCGGGGCGGACGTCGTTCTGTTCGAGCCGGACGACCCCGGTGTGGTCGAGCTCGGCGAGGGTGCAGCGCTGGCTCGAGCCGACCGGGCCGGCGAAACAGTCCACAGGGGACAATTGGGTGCTCGGGGCGAGCAGCGAGGCCGTGAGCTTGGCCAGCGGGGTGTCGAAGCCGCTGCCGACCTGCCAGCGGACCTGCTGGCGGCCGTTCTGGTCGGCGACGGCGCCGTCGACGGTGAACGTGGCGCTGCCGGTGCCGCCGGCGAAGGTGAGGACGAGCTGGTCACCGGTGAGCTCACCGGTGGCGGCGCCGTCGGTCTTGACGTCGCGGACGGCGAAGACGCGGTCCTGGTCGTCGCTCGCGGGGACCTTGAGGGGGACGCGCGAGACGAGCTGCCGGCCGCCGGGGACGGTGACGTGTTCGGTGACGGAGAGGGTGCCGTCGCGCAGGAGCTTGAGGGCGACGTCGGCGGTGGCCCCTTCGGGCGGCTGGACGTCCTGCCCGGTGAGCAGCTGGGGTTTCTTGACCTGGTCGGCGGGCAGGTTCGGCAGGACGGGCCCGGCCGACGGCCCCTGCGCGGCCGCGGGCCCGGCGGCGGCCAGCACGACCGCGACGGCGATCGCGGCGGCGGTACCCCATTTCATCGGCACAGCACCACACCCTAGAGCACTCGATCTATGCTGACGCCCGGAACGGCGCGATCACCGCAGGTACGCCGCTTCCGACGGGGAAATCGCACGGGGGGTTCCACTCGATGACGCACGGCCCGCAGGGTCCTGGGGTTGGTCCTGGTCCTGGTCCGCACGACCCGCGCCGGCCGTCGCCGCCACCGGGAGCGCGGCCGCTGCCGCCACCGGGGGTGCGGCCGTTGCCGGGGCAGGGCGGGCCGCCGAACCGCTTCGGTGCGCCCGGGCAGGGCGGCCCGGTCCGGCAGGGTGGGCAGCCCGGCCCGTTCGGCGAGCCCCCGCGAGGTCCCGGCAGCGCGCCCGGGCAGGGCGGCCCTTCCGGTGCGTCACCACAGGGCCCCGGCAGCGCGCCCGGGCAGGGCGGCCCTTCCGGTGCGCCACCGCAGGGTCCCGGGCCGCGTGTCCCACAGCCGCCGCGTGGTCCGCACGGTCCGCCCACCGGGCCGTACGGCCGGCCCCTTCCGCCGCCCGCGCGGGCGCCGCTGCCGCCGCCGGCTGCCGCCGCCGTGCCCGTCTTCGTCCCGGGCCGTGCCGGGCCGCCCTCCTTCGGGCCCCGGTTCGCGCCCGGCTACACCCCCTACGTCGCCAAGAAGTCGAACGCCGGGGTGATCGTCGCGGTCGCCCTCTTCGCGATCGTCGCCGTCGCGGGTGGGCTCGTCGCCGCCGTTGCGCTGTCCGGGAACCACAAACGGCACGTCGCCGACGCCGGCTACGCCAGCACCTACCCGACCACCACCGAAGAAACCACCACCGAGGCGAGCACCACCACTTCGGCCACCTCCTCGACCGAGGCAACGACGACCGCGCGCACCACCGAACGCCGGACCCCGACGTCGCAGCCCCCGGCCGGGCCGCGCTCGGTCGTGGCCACCGGGGACAACCCGCTCTTCGCCCGCGCGGACTACGGCCTGCAGAACGTCCCGTGCTCGCTGAGCCGCTGGGCGACCGACCAGAACAGCGTCACGCGCTTCTTCCAGTCCGGCATCGGCTGCCTGGACGCGATGTGGTCACGCATGCTCGGCGCGGTCGACCTGCCGTTCCGGACGCCGAACCTGTCGGTGCCGCGGTCGCTGTCGGAATCGTCGACGCCGTGCGGCAGCGGGGGCACCACCACCGGCGTCACGCCGTTCTACTGCTCGGCGAACAACACGATCTACATGCCGATGGACCGGATCGAGCTCGAGGTGTGGGGCAACCACCCCGGCCCGTACCTGTCGATCCTGGCCCACGAGTACGGCCACCACGTGCAGAACATGTCCGGCATCACCGAGGCGTTCGCCAACCAGCGCTACGACGCGGGCGCCGACTCGGCGGCCGGCCTGGAACTGTCGCGGCGCATGGAACTCGAGGCGCAGTGCTTCTCCGGGATGTTCCTCGGCTCGGCCTCGGTGTCCGGCGGCTCGGTCGACAAGAACCTCTACAACGAAGCCTGGAACGCCCAGGACCGCGGCGACGACTACGCCCGCAACGGCAAACGCGACCACGGCAGCGCCAAGCACAACATCAGCTGGTGGCAGCACGGTGCCACGAAGAACCGGAACCAGCAGTGCAACACGTGGCTGTCGCCCTCGGGCGACGTTTCGTAGCGCCGATCAGCCGCGGTCGTGCAGCGTGACGTGGTAGCCGTCGGGGTCGGCGAAGGTGAACGTGCGGCCGAAGGGACCGTCGATCGGGGCGGAGACGATGGTGTGCCCGTCGGCGGCCAGAGCGTCGTGGATCTCCTGGACGTCGGTGGCGTGGAGCCAGATCGCGGCACCGATGCCGGGCCGGGCGGCGGAGGCGAGGTCCGTGCCGGGAACGATGTCGCGGAGCGCGAACGCGATCGGCTTCGTCTCGAAGACGACGGCGTGCGGCGGTCCGGCCGGCGAGCGGACGAGGCCGAGGTACCGCTCGTAGAACGCCTGCGACGCGGTGAGATCGCGCGCCTGGAGCGAGATGAAGTCGGGTCCGGTGGCGGGCATGGTGTGCTCCTTCGCTGTTCATGTCAGGTTCCTGACACAGCCCACCGTATGTCAGGATCCTGACATGAGTCAAGCCGGCGTTGTCCGGAAACGGGCACGGCTCATCGCCGACCATGCGGCTCTCGCCCGCGAGTGAAGCCAGGGCCCGTCAGCTGGGCGGGGTGAAGGGGTTCTCCACGGGCACCGGCGTGCCGGACGGCGGCGTCGGGAGCTCCGGCTGGTCCGCGGGCGGGCCACCGGCCGGGTGCGGACCCGCCGGCGGCCAAGGCGACGCCGGCGGCCAAGGCGGCCCCGCCGGCCCCGGGGCGGGCTGAGCCGGCGCCACCGGCGGATAGCCGGGCCGGCCCTGAGCCGCATACGCCTGGAACGCCCGGGCGTGGTCGCGGTTGCGCCGCTCCGCCAGTACCGCCGCCAGGAACGCCCACGGCGGCACCTCGGGCGGCACCGGCGTGCCCAGCGCGTTCCCCATCTGCTGCGCGAGCCCCCAGCCCAGCGCGTGCGACGCCTCCGGCCGCAGCTCGCGGAACCGGGCGAGGAACTGGCGGCTCGCCAGCGCGAGGTCGTCCGGCAGCCGCGTCAGGTCGAGCTGCGCCGCCCAGCCCTCGAGGCCCGGCGGCATGGCGACCGCCGCGTACCCGGGGCCTTGCGGGGCTCGTTCGCGGACCACCAGCGTCCCGGCCAGGAAGTCGCCGACGCGGCGGCCGTTCGACGAGCACAGCGACACGACCACCGCGACCGCGCCGAACAACCCGAGCGCCCAGAAGTCCACGACGAAGCCGGCCAGCCCGCGCACCAGCGCGTGCCGGAACCGGATCGGGCCGCCGTCGACGCGCACGACCCGCAGGCCCACCGCCATCTTGCCGAGCGAGCGGCCGCGGGAGAGCGTCTCGAACACGACCGGGTAGCCGACCACGATCAGCACCACGAACACCAGCAGCAGCGCCAGGAACAGCGACTCATCGGCGAACGGCACCACGAACGTGAGCAGCATGAGCGCACCCAGCAGCAGCGCGAGCTGCACGAGCACGTCCAGCGCCATCGCCAGTGCGCGGCTGGCGAGCTTGGCCACGCGCAGGTCCAGGACGACCGCTTCGCCGGTGACCAGCTCCGATTCCTCGTGCACGATGCCCAGCGTATCGACGGATAGGGTGGTCGGCGTGGATGTGGACGTCTTCGTCGCTGCGCACGCGGGGGAGTGGACCCGGCTCGGTGAGCTGATCCGGCGCGGCGGCAAGCTGACCGGGCCGGAAGCCGACGAGCTGGTGACGCTCTACCAGCGGACCGCGACGCACCTGTCGATCGTGCGGTCGGTCGCGCCGGACCCGGCCCTGCTCGGCCGGCTGTCCGACCTGGTCGCCCGCGGCCGGTCGGCGGTCTCCGGGGCGCACAACCCGGCCTGGCGGGAGGTCGCCCGCTTCTTCACGCACCGGTTCCCGGCCGCGGTCTACCTCTCGCGGCGCTGGTGGATCCCGGCCGCGCTGGTGTCGATCGCGGTGATGGTGGTGATCGCCGTCTGGGTCGCGCGCGACCCGCTCGTGCGCGCGTCGCTGGGCACTCCGGAGGAGCTGAGCGAGCTGACCAAGCCCGGCGGCCAGGCGGAGAACTACTACTCGACCGGGCCGGCGGCGTCCTTCGCGGCGCACGTCTGGACGAACAACGCGTGGGTGGCGGCGACCTGCCTGTTCCTCGGCGTCGCGCTGGGCCTGCCGGTGATCGGCGCGCTCTGGCTGAATTCGCTCAACGCCGGGCTGATCATCGGTGCGATGAGCGCGGCCGGCCGCGGCGACGTGATGATCGGTCTCCTGCTCCCCCACGGTCTCCTGGAGCTGACGGCGGTGTTCGTCGCGGCGGGCACCGGCCTGAGACTCGGCTGGACGGTGGTCGACCCGGGCCGCCGCTCCCGCACGGCCGCGCTCGCCGAGCAGGGCCGGTCGGTGGTGGTGATGGCGCTCGGGCTGACGTGCGTGCTGTTCGTGTCCGGGGTCATCGAGGCGTTCGTGACCCCGTCGGGCTGGCCGACGTGGGTGCGCGTCGGCATCGGCGCGCTGGCCGAAATCGCGTTCCTGGCCTACGTTTTCACGCTCGGCCGCCGGGCGGCGAAGGACGGCGAGGTCGGCGACCTCGACGCCCGCGACACCGGCGACGCCCTGCCCGAATCCGCCTGACTCAGAGCCGCCCGGCGGCCTTCAGGGCCAGGTAGCGGTCCGCCAGCGCCGGCGGCAGCTCCTCCGGGACCGCGTCCACCACGCTCACCCCATGCCGCACCAGCCGCTCGGTCACCCGCAGGCGCTCGGCCGTCGTGCGCGCGGCCGCCGCCGCGTCGTAGACCGCTTCCGCGTCACCGCGGGCCGCCAGCATCTCCGCCACCCGGGGGTCCGCCACCGACGCCACCACCAACTCGTGCCGCCCGGTCAGCGAGCTCAGCACCGGGAACAAGCCCTCCTCCATCGGCGCCGCGTCCAGCCCGGTCAGCAACACGACCAGGGCCCGGCGGCGGGTTCGCTGGAGCACCTCCGCGACCATGCCGCGCGCGTCCGTCTCGACCAGCGACGGCTCGAGCGGCGCCATCGCGTTCACCAGCGACGTCAGCAGCGAAGCTCCGGACGAACCGTGCACCGCCGCGCGCAACCGCCGGTCGTAGGCCAGCAGGTCGACGCGGTCGCCGGCCCGGGACGCCAGTGCGGCCAGCAACAACGCCGCGTCCATCGCCGCGTCGAGCCGGGGCGCGTCGCCCACCCGGCCCGCCGAGACGCGGCCCGTGTCGAGCACCAGCACGACGTGCCGGTCGCGCTCGGGGCGCCAGGTCCGGACCATGACGTCGGCCGCCCGCGCGGTCGCGCGCCAGTCGATGGACCGGACGTCGTCGCCGATGACGTACTCGCGCAGCGAGTCGAATTCCGTGCCCTGGCCCCGGATCAGCACCGCGTTGCGGCCGTCGAGCTGCTGCAGCCGCGCCAGCCGGGACGGCAGGTGCTTGCGGCTGTGGAACGGCGGCAGCACCCGGACCGTCCACGGCACCGCGTGCGAACCCTGCCGCGCGGCCAGGCCCAGCGGCCCGACCGACCGGACCGTCACCCGCGCCGCCGTCCGGTCGCCCCGCCGCGACGGCCGCAACGCCGTCACCAGCGCCCGCCGCTCCCCCGCCGGGACGCGCAGGGAATGGCGGTCGGCCGCGCCCGCGCTCGGCGGCCACGCGTCGCGCAGCTGCCCGCGCACCGCGCGGCCACCGGGGTTCGCGACCACCAGCGTCACCTCGCACGGCTCGCCGAGCCGGACCGAAGTGTCGCCCGAGCGCGCGAACGTCAGCGCCCGCACGCTTCCCGCCAGCACGAGGTCGACGACCACGAGCACCAGCAGCACCGCGGCGACCGCCAGCATCCCCGTGCCCGACGGCAGGAGCAGCCCGACCACCAGCGCGCCGAACAGCGCCAGCAGCCCGAGCCTTCCGGTGACCGCCATGTCAGCGCGGCACGGGCACGGACGCGAGCACGCGGTCCAGCACGCCGTCCGCGGTGACGCCCTCGAGCTCCGCCTCCGGCCGGACGTCCAGGCGGTGCCGCAGCGCGGGCCGGGCGAGGGCCTTGACGTCGTCGGGGGTCGCGTAGTCACGCCCGGCGAGCCACGCCCAGGCGCGGGTCACCGCGAGCAACGCCGTGGCACCCCGGGGCGAAACGCCGATCCGCACCGACGGCAGCTGCCGCGTCGCCCGGCACAGGTCGACGACGTACCCGATCACCTCGGGCCCGATCGTCACGCGGGCCACGGCTTCCCGCGCGGCGGCGAGTTCCGGGGCACCGGCGACCGCGCGCAGGCCCGCCGCGGCCAGGTTGCGCGGGTCGAAGCCCTGGGCGTGCCGCCACAGGATTCCGATCTCGTCCTCGCGCGAGGGCGCCGGCATGGTCAGCTTGAGCAGGAACCGGTCCAGCTGCGCCTCCGGCAGCGGGTAGGTGCCCTCGTACTCCACCGGGTTCTGGGTGGCGATCACGATGAACGGGTCGGGCAGCGGCCGCGACTTGCCATCGAGCGAGACCTGCCGCTCCTCCATCGCCTCCAGCAGCGACGACTGCGTCTTCGGCGGGGTCCGGTTGATCTCGTCGGCGAGCAGCAGGTTGGTGAACACCGGCCCCTCGCGGAAGGAGAATTCGCCGCTGTGCGCGTCGTAGACGATCGACCCGGTGACATCCCCGGGCATCAGGTCCGGGGTGAACTGCACGCGCGTGGTCTCCAGGTCCAGCGCCGCGGCCAGGGCCCGCACGAGCAGCGTCTTCGCCACGCCCGGGACGCCTTCGAGCAGCACGTGCCCCCGGCACAGCAGCGCCAGGATCAGCCCGGTGACGGCGGCTTCGTTGCCGACGACGGCCTTGCCGACCTCGGCGCGCAACGCGATCAGCGCGTCGCGGGCCCCGGTCGCGTTCTCGGTACCGCTGGTCAAGTTCGCCCTGCCTCTCGTTCCACGTGATCGAGTTCGCCGGCCAGCCGGACCAGCGCGGGGTCGTCCGGCACCGGCGGGCCGTAGAGGACCGCGCCGACCTCGTGGGCCGGCCGTCCGGTCCGCGTGCTGACCGACTCCACCAGCGCCGCCGGGTCGGCGTCGCGCGGCAGGCCCAGCGCGGTCCGCAGCCGGCCGCGCGCCGCTTCCCGCAGCGTCTCACCCGCGTGCCCGGCCGCCTTGGCCCGCCGGTACAGCCGGGCGCGGCCCTCGGCCGTTTCGGCCGCGCGGACGACGATCGGCAGCGGCTCGGTGACCACCGGGCCGAGCCGCCGGGCCCGCCACAACGCCAGCAGGGCGACGGCGACGAACGCCTGCGCGGCCCCGAAGTACCAGCCGTCCGGGATGAGGTCGAAGATCGACCGGCGGGAGTCGTCGAGCGCCGGGTCCGAGGTGGCCGGCAGGTACCAGACGAGCTTCGGGTGCGCGCCGAGCAGCCGCAGCCCCAGCGCCGCGTTGCCCTGTTCGGCGAGCCGCGCGTTGGTCAGCGGTGCCGGTGAGCCGAGCAGCGTCGTCGTGCCGCCGCCGTCGGCGAGCTGCAGCAGCGTCCCGCCGCCGTCCTCGCCGGGGTAGCACGAGCGCGCACCAGGCGAGGCGTAGCCGATCCCGCCGAGCGTGACTTCGCCCGCCGCGACCGCCGCGGCGACCGTGCACTGCGGCGGCAACGTCCCGACGTCGCTGCGGCCGGCCTGGTGCACCAGCGGCAGCGAATCACGCAGTGTCGGCTCGCCCGGCGTCACGAGGACGACGTCGGCGGCGCGCTCGCGCAGCGCGTCGAACCGCTTCGCCGGGGCCAGATCCGGTGCGGTGACGAGCAGCGTCGCGTCGTCGCCGACTTCGGCGTCCGCTTCGGCGATCGTGTGCACGGTCCGGACGTCGACGCCCTGGTCCTTCAGGAGTTTCGCGAGGGCGTGCGCGCCACCGGGTTCGTACGAGCCGGGTTCGAGGGCGCCGTAGGCCTGCTCGCCGCGGCCGAGCAGGAGCAGGGCACCGGCGATGAAGATCAGGGCCAGGAGCGCGAGGGGAACGCGGGCACCGCGCCAGATCCGGTTCAGGTCGGGCGAAACCGCTGTGCTCATGCCGCCTCCGCGGGAAAGAGCACGTCGGCGGGGCTCACGGGGCCGCCATGGCGACCGGTCGCTCACGGCGGCAGCGTTCGTCCAGCTCGGTCAGCGTGCGGTACGCCGCTTCGGTGCCTTCGCGGCCGCCGTAATGGACGTCGTCGAAGAGCCGGGCGCCCTGCCGCAGCCGGTCCGCGACGTTCGGCAGCAGCAGGCCGGCCTCGGCGGCGGCCTCGTCCGCCGTCCGGCCGGAGCGGGTGTCGAGCAGCGCGCGTTCCTCCAGGGCCCGCACGACGGCGCGGAAGCGGTCGCGGACGGCGTCGTCGAACCGGCCCGCGGCAGCGGCTTCCGCGGCCGACCGGCGGTAGTCGGCGGCGCTCTTGCGCTGCCCGCCGAAGACGACGCGGCCGGCCCGCGCCGAGCCGGCGATCTTGCCCGTGCGCACCCGGATCACCACGACGAGCACGACCAGCAGCGCGACGATCAGCACCACCCCGAAGATCCCGCCGGGCACGTCCGAGGACAGGCTGTTGAGCAGCTTCTCCAGCTGTTCCCCGAGCCACTGGCCGATCTGCTGCAGGAAGCTCGGCCGGGCGTCGCGGTACTTCGGGTCCGACAGCTCCTCTTCGGCCGCGCGGCGGGCCGCGTCCCGGTCGATGTCGACCGGGACGTCGATGAGCCGGAAGGTCACCATGCCTGCGGCGGCTGGACCCCCGCGGCGCGGGCCAGCTCGATGTCCATGCCTTCGCGGCGCATCCGCTGGTCGAGGTAGACGATCACGCTGACCAGCGCGACGAACGGGATCGCGATGGTGCCGGCGACGATCTGCCCGGCCGACGCCAGCAGCAGGTCACCGGTGCTCGGCACGGCTATCTTGCCCGGGTTGAAGATCTGGCTGAGCGTGCCGCTGCCGAAGGTGAACGGCAGCTGGATGATGTTCGCGAAGAACGACTCGATGATCTGGGCCAGCACCAGCACGCCGAGCACCCGCCAGAACGCGCCGCTGACCAGCTTGGCCGACCGCGCGAACGCCGTCCGGAACGTCCCGCGCTCGAGCACGAGCGCCGGGGCCGCCAGCGCCCAGAACACCCAGGCGATGACGCCCGGGATGATGCAGAGCATGACGCCGATGGTGCTCAGGAGCGCGTAGACGAACGCCACGCCGAGCAGCGGCAGCAGCCGCGGCTGCACCTCGCTCCAGGCGATGCCGAAGGTGACCTCGCGGCCCAGCACGGCGCGGCCCATCACCGCGGCCATCAGGCCGGTGGTGACGGTCAGCAGGAACGTCGAGAGCAGCGTCGAAGAGATCAGCACGATGAAGAGGTCGCCGAAGGTGCCGAAGAGGGCGCTGCGGAGCTCCTCTTCGGTCGCCGCGGGGCCGAGGTCGACCGTCGAGGCGAAGCCCGCCAGGTCGGTGAGGATGTACTTCTGCAGGACGAACGTGATCGCGGCGCTGAGCACCGCCACCACCGCGCCGATGCCGAGGATCAGCAGCGCGTGCCGGCGGATCGCCGTGATCGCGCCGTCGAGGATGTCGCCGATGTTGAGCGGCCGCAGCGCGATCACGCCGGGCTTGCCGAGCCCGTGCGGGTTCCAGCGCGGCTGCTGGAACTGCGGCTGCTGCCCGGTGAACGGCGGCAGCGCGTCCGGGCGGTAGGCCGGCCCGTGCTGCCAGCCCGGCGGCGGGGTCGGCGGCGCGGCCTGCGCGTCCGGCGCCTGCCAGCCTCGCGGCGGCGTCGCCGGTGACGCGGCGTGATCTTCGGGCCGCTGGGGCTCACCCGATCCGGGGGCGGGAGCCTGGGGGGTGCCCTGGCTCGGAGTCGGCGTGTCGGCGCCCTCGCCGCCGGGCGCGCCACCGGTGTCTGTCATCGAAGCCCCTCACCTGCAGTACCTGCTTGGCAACACTCTCTCAGAGCCGGTTGCACCCGGCCAGACCTGGGGTGACGTCGGTGCGCCGTGACCACCCGCGCACGGACGGGTGCGAGACGGCCCATTCCCCCGATATGCTGAATGGCGGGATCGGGTACCCCCGGTCCGTACCGAGACCCTTCGGGACTGCCTAGTGACGCAACCGCCCCCCGGCCAGGTACCGCCCCGCGGGACCGTCCAGCCGCCGCCGGTGCCGGATGCGCAACCGGATCTCCCCTGGCTCGGCCGCCCGCACACCGTGTCCGCACCGAGGCGCCGCTCGCCGGCGGCGGTGATCGGCGTGTGCCTCGGCGCGGTCGCCGTGCTGGTGCTCGGCCTGGTCGCGATCGTCGCCCTCAACCGCGACAACACCCCGCTGGCCAACCCGAACCTCCGCGACGTCCCGTCGTCGCAGGACGTCCCCCCGCAGCAGCTGCCGCCCGGCGGCGCGGGTGCCCCCGCGTCGGCGTCGAGCCCGTCGACCGATCCGGCGACGCCCAGCCCGACCGGCCCGCAGAAGATCCTCAAGCTGGCCGACCACCCGATCCTTCAGGACCCCAACGCCGGCCTGCAGAACCGCGTCTGCACGCTGCCGGCCTGGCAGAGCACCCAAGCGGGCGCGGAAGCGTTCTTCACCGCCGCCAGCAAGTGCCTCGACGCGGCGTGGGGCCCGTTCCTCACGGCCTACCACCTGCCGTTCACGCCGCCATCGCTGCACTTCCCGACCGGCGCGAGCTTCGAGACCGAGTGCGGCACCATCCAGGTCGGCATCGCGACCGCCGCGTACTACTGCGAAAACAACCTGTACGTCCCGTTCCGCGGCCTGCAGACCGACCAGTACGGCAACAACCCCGGTGTCTACCTGGCCCTGTTCGCCCACGAGTACGGCCACCACGTGCAAGAGGTCGCCGGCCTGATGGACGCGGCCTGGCAGAAGATCTACGAGGCCGGCCAGAACAGCCCGGCCGGGCTCGAGATGTCGCGGCGCAAGGAACTGCAGGCCCAGTGCTTCTCGGGGATGTTCCTCGGCGCGCACGTCGATCAGGGCGGCACGGTCACCCGCGACATGTACAACAAGGCCTGGAACGACCAGGAGACCCGCGGCGACAACACCTCCCGCAGCCACGACCACGGGACGAACGCGCACTACGCGTCCTGGTGGCGGGCGGGCGCGACGAGCAACCGGATCGCCGACTGCAACACCTTCGCGGCGCCGTCGTCCGAGGTCAGCTAGCCGTTTTGGCGCCGGCCGTCCGGGGACGCAGCGGGATGCTCAGCCAGAGGTAGACGAACATCCCGCCGGAGAAGCACGCGAACACCAGCAGCGCCATGCCGAGCGGGCGCCGGGCGTCCGACGCACCCATCGACGTGTCGGCGAGGGTGACGGCGACCTGGCCCTGGTCCGGCACCACGTCCGGCACGGCGACCTCGACGCGTTCGCCCGGGCCGTGCCCGCAGCCGTCGAGCGTGCCTTCGTGGGCCTTCCCGCCGACGGTGAACTTGACGGTTTCCTTCGCGTCCGGCCGGTCGCACGGCGCCGGCTTGGTCACCTCCGCCTGCACCGGCGCGCCCAGGACGTCGTTGCCGATGCCGAGCAGCCCGGGCCCGGCCAGCCAGGCGAGGAGCACGACGAGCACGCCCGCCGCGGCGGGGATCGCCACCGTGGGCCACTTGAGGGCGAGAGGTCGCGGGGGCACCTGGTCATGGTTCCAGATCCCGCGGGCAAAACCCAGGTGCCCTGGTCAGCGCTCGATCTTCTCCGCCTGCGTCACCTTCTTGACGTACAGCAGCTTGTCGCCCGGTTCGATGGCGTCGGCCTGCGGGGCGTCGACGCGGTAGAGGACGCCGTCGCGGACCAGGCCGAGGACGAGGTCGGCCAGGTGCCGCGGCGACCCGCCCTCCTCCGCCGGCTCGACCGCCCGCTCGGCGATCGCCAGGCCGGATTCGGGGGTCAGCAGGTCTTCCATGATGTCCACGACCAGCGGCGTCGACGTCGCCATGCCGAGCAGCCGCCCGGCCGTCTCGCTGGAGACGACGACCTGGTCGGCGCCGGACTGCTTGAGCAGGTGGACGTTCTCCGCCTCCCGCACCGACGCGACGATGTGCGCCTTGGGCGCCAGCTCGCGGGCGGTGAGCGTGACGAGCACCGCCGTGTCGTCGCGGTTCGGGGCGACCACGACCGCGCGCGCGTGCTGCACGGCGGCGACGCGCAGGACGTCGGACCGGGTGGCCGAGCCGTGCACGGCAACCAGGCCGAGCGCGCTCGCCGCGTCGAGGGCCTGCTGGTCGGTGTCGACGACGACGATCTGACCGGGGGCGATGTTCTCGTCGCCGAGCAGCGCGTTGACGGCGGACCGGCCCTTGGTGCCGAACCCGACGACGACCGTGTGGTCGCGCACCTTCGTCCTCCACTTCTGGATCTTGAACGCCTGGCGGGAGCGCTCGGTGAGCACTTCGAGGGTGGTCCCGACCAGGACGATGAGGAAGAGCACCCGCAGCGGCGTGATCACCAGGACGTTCACCAGCCGGGCGGACGACGTGGCCGGCGCGATGTCGCCGTAGCCGGTCGTCGACAGCGAGACCGTGGCGTAGTACAGGCTGTCCAGCAAGGACAGACCGTCGCCGTTGGCGTCGCGGTAGCCGTCGCGGTCGAGGTAGACGATGACCACCGTGGCCAGCAGCGCGAGCGTCGCACCGATGATCCGCTTGACGATCGCGCGGAGCGGGCTGACCGTCAGTTCCGGCATCCGCAGGATGCCGACGAGCTCGTGGTCGGGCCGATCGGTGAGACTGCCCAGCGGCAACCGTTTGAGGGCCTTCATGCTGGCTCGTGTCGAGCGTCACTCACGCCCGGAGGATAGCCGAACCGGACACCGCGCCGCCGCGTGAAACGATGAGTTCATGGCAACCTCGCAACGGCCCGCGCACTTCCTGGCCGGCGTGCTGGGCACGATGGGCGTCCTGCACTTCGCCGTCCCCAAGCCGTTCGACGGCCTGATCCCCGCTTCGCTGCCGGGTTCGCGGCGGGCTTGGACGTACGGATCGGGCGTGGCGGAGCTGGCGATCGCGGCCGCGGTGGCGGCTCCCCGCACCCGCCGTCTCGGCGGCCTGGCGGCGGCGCTGTTGTTCCTGGGCGTCTTCCCGGGCAACGTCAAGATGGCGGTGGACGCCCGACGCGCCCCGGCTCCCCGCCGGGCGATCGCCTGGGCCCGCCTTCCCCTGCAGTGGCCCCTGATCGCGTGGGCCCTGAAGGTCCGCGACAACGCCTGACCCGCGTGATCGAACCCGGATCTCGCGTGATTGAAGCCGTAACTCACGTGATTCCGGCCGGAACTCGCGAGTTACGGGCTCAATCACGCGAGATCCGGCTCTGATCACGCGAGATCCGGCTCCGCTCACGCCTCGGGGATGTCGCGGAGGAGGCGGCGGAGGGCTTCCGGGTCCAGGAGGTCGGCCGGGCGGATCGTGCGGTTCGCGCGGACGTAGTGGAAGGCCGCGCGGACCTGGTCCACCGGGACGTTCTTCAGGGCCGCCCAGGCCATCCGGTAGGCCGCGAGCTGGACGGACAGGGCCGGGATCCGGGACTCCGGCGGGACCGCGCCGGTCTTCCAGTCGACCACCGTCCAGCCGCCGTCGGGGTCGGCGAAGACCGCGTCCATGCGGCCGCGCAGGGTGAGGCCTTCGACGTCGGCCGAGAACGTCACCTCCACCGCCACCGGGACCCGCGGCGCCCACTCGCTCTTCTCGAACTCCGCCTGCAGTTCCTCGAAGTCCGCGTCGGGGGCCTCGCCGAAGTCGGCCGCGCCCGGGAGGTCGTCGATCTCGATGAGCTGGTCGCCCGCGAACCGGCGTTCCAGCCAGCCGTGGAACTCCGTGCCACGGCGGGCGAAGCTGTTGGGTTCCACCGGGAGCGGCCGGCGCAGGTCGGCGGCGAGCCGGGCGGCGTCGTCGGCCAGGGCGACCAGCTGGCTCACCGAAAGCCGCGATGGTAACGGGACCCGCTTGACGTGGTCGTCCTTGCGCGCCCACTCCTCCAGCAGGACGTCGGTGTCGGTCAGCCAGCCGTCGGGGTCGTCGTCCTCTTCGGACGACTCCGCGGGTTCCGAAGCGGACAGCGCCTCCGACACCAGCTCCACGCCGGTCTGCACGCCGGTGCGGCGGTCGGCGAGGGGGTCGACCGGCCAGCGCGCCGCCCGCGAGTCCGAGACGAGGGGGTTCTCGTCGTCCTCGGTGGGTTCCGGCGCCCACTCCGCGAGCTGCCCGGCGCCGGTCTCGCGCACGACGTGGGCGATCTCGGTGAGGAACTCCGACGGCCCCTTCGCCCGGCTGCTGCTTTCGTTCCACCAGTGCCCGGAGACGATCAGCGCGTGCTCGGACCGCGTCAGCGCGACGTAGCAGAGCCGCCGTTCCTCCGCCTGCTCCCGCTCGACGAACCCGGCTTCGTGCAGCTCCAGTCCTTCTTGGACTTCCTTGCGGTCGTAGCCTTCGGCGATCCGCAGTTCCGGCAGGTCCTCGGCGTCGCCCCGCAACGCGGCCGGCAGCGACGTCGCGGTCCGCAGCCACGACGACGACCGCCGCCGCCCGGGGAACACGTCGTGCACCAGGTGCGGCACGGCGACGACTTCCCACTCGAGCCCCTTCGCCGAGTGCACGGTCAGCACCTGCACCCGGTCCGGGACGACCTCCACCTCACCCGGCGTGAGCCCGTCCTCGGCGTGCGCGGCGGTGTTGAGATAGTCCACAAAGGACAGCAGGGTCGCCGTCGGCGCCGTCTCGGCGTAGTCGGTGACGACCTCGGCGAACGCGTCCAGGTGCGCCCGCCCCGCGGAACCCGGCCGGGCCAGGGATTCGACGTCCAGGAGCATCGTGCGTTCGACGTCGGCGACGAGCTCCGGCAGCGACTGGTCGAGCCGCCGCCGCAGCGCGGCCAGCTCCCAGCCGATCCGCCGGATGCGTTTGTACCCCTCCTCGGAGTACCGCGTCGGGTCGCCCGGCTCGTCGACGGCGTCGATCAGCCCGGCCTGCTCGACGCGCTCGACGACCAGTTCCGGCGTGTCCGGCTTCTCCGGGCTGGACAGCTCACCGGCCCGCCGCCACAACGCGGCGACGTCGGCCGCCGAGAGCCGCCAGCGCGCGCCGGTCAGCAACCGGGCCGCGGCACTCCCGGACAGCGGGTCGGCGAGCACCTTCAGCGTCGACACGAGGTCCGCGACCTCGGGCTCGTCCAGCAGGCCGCCGAGCCCGACGACCTCGACCGGCAGCCCGCGCGCCCGCAGTTCGGCGGCGATCGGGGCCATGTCGGCGCGGCGCCGCACCAGCACGGCGGCGGTCGGCGGCTTGCCGGCCTGCTCCTGGTGGGCGTACCAGCGCCGGGCGAGCGCGTCGGCGACCCACGCGCGCTCGGCGCGGATGTCCGGCAGCAGCGCGCACGCGATGTCCGCCGGCCCGGCGCCTTCCCGCGCCCGCAGCCGTTCGACGCCGAGGCCGCGGGCCCGCAGCGGTTCGGCGATCGCGTTCGCGAGGTCGAGGATCTCCGGCGGGTTGCGGAAACTGGTCAGCAGCCCGAATTCGTGCGCGGGGACGAGCCGTTCGCCGTCGAAGCGCGGGAAGTCCGTGGTGAACCGGGGCAGGTTGGCCGCGCTGGCCCCGCGCCAGCCGTAGATCGCCTGCGCGGGGTCGCCGACGGCGGTGACCGGCATCGGCGGGTTCTCGACGCCGCCGAACAGCGCCCGCAGCAGCACGCGCTGGGCGTGCCCGGTGTCCTGGTACTCGTCGAGCAGCACGGCGCCGTAGCGCTCACGCTCGCCGCGCACGACCGACGGGTACCCGCCGGCCAGCTGGGCGGCCAGCGACATCTGGTCGGCGAAGTCCAGCGCGCCTTCGTTGCGCTTGCGGCGGTGGTAGTCGTCGACGAGCGGCAGCAGCGCGAGCCGGAAGTGTTGCGCGGCCATGATTTCGGTGAGCTTCTGCGGCAGCGCGGCCCGCTGTCCCTTGGCACGCGGGGCGTTCTCGATGACGCGGCACAGCCACGTGGTGTATTCGGCGAGCTGCTCGGTGGAGACGAGGTGCTCGCCCAGCTCACCGGCCAGGGCGAGCAGGTCGGCGGTCACGGTCGGCGGGACGCGGTCGGTGTCGAGTTCGTTGTCCCAAGTGGACACCACCCGGTGCGCGATCTGCCACGACGACGTTTCGGAGAGGAGCCGGACGCCGGGCTGGACCGGGAGGCGGAGACCGTGTTCGGACAGCAGGCGCCCGGCGTAGGCGTGGTAGGTGAGGACGGTGGGTTCGCCGGCGACCACGGTGGACCGCAGGCCGCCGGTCGGGTCGAGCCGGTCGAGCAGGCCGGACCCGGCGAGGCGGCGGAGCCGGGCCCGGACGCGTTCGCCGAGCTGGCGCGCGGCTTTGCGGGTGAAGGTGAGGCCGAGGACGCGGTCGGGGCTGACGATGCCGTTCGCGACGAGCCAGACGACCCGCGCGGCCATGGTTTCGGTCTTCCCGGCCCCGGCCCCGGCGACGACCAGGGACGGTTCGACGGGCGCGGCGATGACGGTGGCCTGTTCGGGCGTGGGCCGGTGCAGGCCGAGGGCATCGGCGAGTTCGGCGGGCTCGACGGGGTTGGCGACGAGGAGCGGGCTCACGCACCCACCTCCGGAACGGCACTTTCCCGTGAAAGTGCCCAGGTGGCCGCAACGGTCATGGCCCCGGCACCTGCCGGCCCTCGGGGCGCAGCGGGCAGCACCCGCGCGCGGGGCACCGGTCGCAGTCCGGGTTCTCCTGCGCCTGGTAGTCCGGTCCCGCCGCCGAGGCCGCCGCCTTCTGGACCAGCTCCAGCCACTGCTTGCCGCCCACCTCGTCGAGCGGCGGCTGCGACCGCTCCGTCGACCCCGTCTTGTTGTTGGCCTTCGCGACGTACACCAGCCGCGCGCCGCCCGCCTCGGTCCGGCCCTCGATCGCGCCCAGCAGCACCGCCAGCTGGTAGGCCGCCAGCTGCGGGTGCGCCTCGGCCTCCGCGCCGGACACCGGGACCTTGCCCGTCTTGATGTCGACGATCACCGGCCGTCCCTCGGCATCCAGCTCCACCCGGTCGACCCGCCCGCGCAGCAGCACCCGGACCTCGTCCTCGCTCGCCGCCGGCAGCTCGACCTCGATGTCCTGCTCGACCCCGGCTTCCTTCAGCTCCGCCCGGCTGCGCTCCAGCCAGGTCGTGAAGTTGCGCAGCATCTGCTCGACCCGGCGCCGCTCGCGCCGGGAGAACCACGGCGCGCCCGCGTCGACGCGCACCCAGGCCTCGTCCAGCGCGGCCTGCAGCTCGGCGTCGGTGCTGCCGGACGCCACCGCCTGGGCGAGCCCGTGCACGAGCGTCCCGGTCACCGCCGCCAGCTGCGCCGGGTCGCTGCCGCCGTGGCGCTCGATCATCCAGCGCAGCGGGCACTTCGTCAGGATCTCCACTGTGGACGGTGAGATCCGGATGAGGTCGCCCGGCGGGTGCACCGGCTCGTCACTGGACGCCGGGAGCAGGCCGTACCACGTGGAGGGGTGCGCGCCGGGCACGCGCGCGTCGGCCAGCCGGGCCAGCTGCTTGGCCGCACGACGACGCCGCGCGGGGTCGGCCTTGTCGTCGCAGACGACCTCGCGCAGCTCCCCCACCAGCTCGGCGAGCACCAGCGACCGGCCCGGTGGCTTCATCCGCGAGTCGAGCCCGCCGTCGTCGGCGCCGTTCTCCTCCAGGTCGTCGAGGAAGCGGGACGGCTGCTCGTCCTCGCCCGACACCGCCGTGACCAGGAGCGTCTGCTTCGCCCGGCTCATCGCGAGGTAGAACAGGCGCCGCTCCTCGGCCAGGATCGGCGCGGTCTGGGAGACGGCGTCGTCGTCGACCCCGGCCACCAGGTCCTTCAGCCGCTCCACACCCAGCACGGACCCGCGCAGCCGCAGGTCCGGCCACGCGCCCTCCTGGACGCCGGCGACGGCGACGACCGTCCACTCGCGACCGGCGGCCGCGTGCGCGGTGAGCAGCGAGACGCCGTCGGCCGGGACGGCCGCCGGTGCCAGCGTGTCGCCCGCGATCCGTTGCGCGCCGAGGTAATCGGCGAAGGAGGCGACGCTCGCGCGGGGCAGCCGGTCGACGTACCGGCCCGCGGCGTCGAACAGCGCGACGACGGCGTCGAGGTCGCGGTCGGCCTGCGCCCCCAGCGACCCGCCGCGCTCGACCTGCTTCAGCAGCTTGTCCTGGAGCCCGCTTTCCCGCCACAGCTGCCACAGCACCTGCTCGACACCCTCGCCGCGCGCCACGGCCTGGTGCGTGACGCGCAGCAGCCCGCCGACGCGCCGCACCGGCTCGGCCTCGGCGTCGGCCAGCCCGGCCAGGATGTCCCCGCCGCGCAGCGCTTCCACGAGCAGTTCGTCGCTCGAGCGCTGTCCGCCGCCGGCCAGTTCGAGCCGGCGCAGGCCGCGTCGCAACCGCCGCAGCGCCAGGGGGTCCGCGCCGCCGAGAGCGGACGAAAGCAGCATTTCGGCAAGATCGATGTCGAGCAGTTCGGGCGACGGCGCGAGCTTCAGCACGGCCAGCAGCGGCCGCACCGCGGGCTGCTTGGCCAGCGGCAGCTCCTCGGTCGCCGACCCGATCGGGACGCCGGCCGCGCGCAACGCGCGTTGCAGCACCAGGAAAGTCCGCGCGGGCGACCGGACGAGCACCGCGATCTCCGACCACGGCACGCCGTCGACGAGGTGCGCGCGACGGAACTGGTCGGCGATCCAGCTCGCCTCGGCGGCCGGGGTCGGCATCACCCGGACCCGCACGTTCCCGCCCGTCGCCCCCGGAGGCGCGACGATCTTGCGGTGCGCCGACGCGCCGGGCAGCGTCGCGCCGATCTTCCGCACCGCCAGGCGGACGGCCGGGGCGAGCCGGTGCGCCGTGGTGAGCGTGACGGTCCGGCTGCCGTCCGGGTCGGCGTCGGCGAACAGGCTCGCGTCGGCGCCGCGGAAGGAGAACACGTTCTGGTCGGGGTCGCCGGCCACGACGAACTCGGCCGCGGTGTGCCCGATCATCCGGACCAGGCTCGTCTGCAGCGGGTCGAGGTGGTGGGCGTCGTCGACGAACAGGTGCCGGACCCGGGTGCGCTCGCGTTCGCGCAGCTCGTCGTCGTCCTCCAGGGCGAGCAGCGCGGAGGTGACCAGCTCGGCGGCGTCCAGCGCGGGCGCGCTCGCCACGCCGAGGGCGTTGCCGCCCGCGCCCTGCAGCTGCGTGACCTCTTCGTACTGCGCCCAGAACTGCCCGGCGGCGATCCACTCCTCGCGCCCGCGGCGGCGGCCCAGCTCGGTGAGGTCCTCGGGGCCGAGCCCGCGCTCGGCCGCGCGCATCAGCAGGTCACGCAGCTCTTCGGCGAAGCCGGGGACCATCAGGGCCGGCCGCAGCTGCTCGGGCCAGTACTCGGCTTCTTCGTCGAGGTCACCGGCCAGGAGCTCGCGGACGACGACGTCCTGTTCGGCACCGGCGAGCAGGCGCGGCGGCGGGAGCTCTTCGGCCATCGCTTCCAGCCGCAGCAGCGAATACGCGTAGGAGTGCACGGTGCGCACGAGCGGCTCGCGGACGGTCCGGGGCAGCGGCCGCGCCTGCTCGGGATCGGCGGTGAGCCGTCGCGTGATGTCGGCACGCAGCGCGTCGGCGGACTTGCGGGACGTGGTGAGCACGAGCACGCTCTCCGGGTCGGCGCCCTCGGCGATGCGGCGGGTGGCGGCCGAGGCCAGCAGCGCCGTCTTGCCGGTGCCCGGGCCGCCGAGCACGCGGAGGAACCCGCCGGGTGCGGAGAGCACGCGCCGGGCGCCTTCGTCCCAGGTGAACGAGGGTGTGGCGGTGATCGGCGTGCGCACCAGCCGCGCACCCGCCTGGGCCGTTCGCCTCCCGTTCACCCCGCGATGGAACCACGCCCGGTCCCCCGGGTGGTGCACCGGCACGGCTTAGCGGAGGGCGCGTTCGGTGAAGGCGCCCGGCGGCGCGGTGGATGGTCACCGAAACTGTCGGTGGTGTCCGGCACAGTAGGGCTCATGGACGACGTTCTGCACGAGCGGGTGCGGGAAATCATCGAGTCCGTGCCGTCCGGCACGGTCGCGACGTACGGCGACATCGCGGCCCTCGCCGGCGCGCCTTCGCCGCGGATGGTCGGCGCCATCCTGGCCGAGGACGGGCACGACCTGCCGTGGCACCGGATCCTGCGCGCGAACGGCACCCCGGCGCCGCACCTGGTCCACGACCAGCTGGAGCGGCTGCGGGCGGAGGGCGTCCTGGCCGACGGCCAGCGCGTCGACCTGCGGAAGTACCGGTGGAAACCGGACGGAGAGGAGGACACCGGCCCGGAGGGGCTGTTCTAGACCCTGGTTATTAGGTTAGCCTCTCCTAATGACGACCACGGAGGCCCTGACCTACCACCGTGCCCGGGTGAGCGCGGTCCGCCCGATCACGCCGCACATGGTGCGGGCGACCTTCGCCGCGGAGAGTTTCCGCGAGGTGCCGGCCGGGGCGCCCGACCAGTACGTCAAGGTGTTCTTCCCGTTGCCGGGGCAGGAAGCGCCGGTGCTGCCGGAGACCGGCTCCGACGTCATGTCCTGGTACCGGACGTACCTGGCGATGCCGGACGACGTCCGGCCGCCGATGCGTACCTACACGGTCCGGGCCCACCGCCCGGAAGCGGCGGAGATCGACGTCGACTTCGTGCTGCACGGCGATTCGGGGCCGGCCTCGGCGTGGGCGTCGCGGGCGGCACCGGGCGACCGGGTGACGTTCACCGGGCCGTACGGGCTGTACGCGCCGTCCGAGACTTGCGACTGGCAGCTGCTGGTGGGCGACGAGACGGCGCTGCCGGCGATCGGCGCGATCGTCGAGCAGCTCCCGCCGGGTGCACGGGCTTCGGTGTACGTCGAGCTGGCGGACCGCGCGGCGCGGCAGACGTTCGAGACGCGCGGAGCGGTGGAGATCCACTGGGTGCTGCGCGGCTCGCGGCCGCTGGGGGAGGCGTTGCTGGCGACGCTGCATGGAGCGGTGTTCCCGGGCGGGACGCCGTACGCGTGGGTGTCCGGCGAGGCGGGAGTGGTCAAGTCGGTGCGGCGGCACCTGGTGCGAGAGCGCGAAGTGGCCAAGGAGCTGATCTGCTTCACGGGGTATTGGCGGCAAGGGATGAGCGAGGAAGCCGTGGCCCGGGAAGCCGTGCAGGCCTGACTACCCCTTGCCGAGCTTCGTGACCAGCAGCTTCACCAGCGCGCCCAGCCGCTGGCGCTCCGGCTGCAGCGTCCTGACGCCCGCCTCTTCCAGGGGCGCCGCCGTCACCGGGCCGACGCACGCGCACACCAGCGGGCCGCGCAGGGCGGCGAGCAGCTGCTGGTAGCGCCCGGACGTGCGGGCCAGCGTCAGGAAGTTCGCCGCGGCCGGGGCGCTCGTGAACGCCAGTGCGTTCAGCTCGCCCGCCACGGCCGCGTCGATCAGGCCGTACACCGGGGTGACGTCCGGCGGCGAATGCCAGCGGTACGGCTGCACCTCCGTCAGCCACGCCCCGGCCTCCACCAGCGGATCGGTGAGCTCCGGCAGCGGCGTCCCGTGCAGCTGGACGGCCACCCGCTGCCCGAGCACGCCCGCCGAAGCGACGGCCTCGAACAGCTCGGCGTTCGACTCGGACTCGGCGGAGAAGAACTCCCGCAGCCCGGCGCCGCGGACCGCGCCCACCGCCTTCGGGCCGCGGGCGTAGATCCGCGACTCCCGCAAGTGGTCCAGCAGCGGCTGCCGCAGGCCCCAGCCCTCGGCCGCGTCCAGCCAGCCGCGGAAGCCCGCGCCGGTCGTGACGACCGTGATGTCGACCGGCGACATCACCAGCTTCAGGGTGGCCTCGTGCAGCTGGGGGTCGGCGTCCAAGGGCACGATGGTGATCGTCGGCGCGTGCCGGACCTCGGCGCCGTAGCGTTCGAGGGCCGCGATGAATTCGCCGGCCCGGCGCTCGGCCGTCACGCCGATGGCGGTGCCGCTCAGCTCACCCATAGAACGCGCCCATCTCCTCGATCGCTTCGGCCAGTTCCGCCCGCAGGTCCGCCGGTGCGAGGACCTCCAGGTGCGGCCCGAAGCGCAGCAGCTCGCCGATGGCCGGTTCGCCCGGCTCCACCGGCAGCTCCACGGTGAGCCAGCCGTCCGCGTCGGGCTCGTTCCGGCACTCCCGCAACGCGCGGGCGCCGACAGAACCTGCGTAGAACGGTACGAGAGCCTGTGCCCGCGGCGAAAGCCGCACCACCGCGACGCGCGGGTACATCCGGCGTTCGAACTGCTCGGACCACTCCTGCCAGTACCGCGCGAGGTCGAACCCGGCCGGCCGCTCGAACACCTCGCCGAGGTCGGTCAGCTCGAGCACCCGCGAAATGCGGTAGGTCCGGTCGGTGCCGTCGCAGCGGCCCGCGAGGTACCAGTTGCCCGCCTTGAGGATCAGCCCGAGCGGCTCCAGCTCCCGTTCGACGAC
Source organism: Amycolatopsis sp. NPDC058278 (assembly GCF_042881395.1). NCBI lineage: Bacteria > Bacillati > Actinomycetota > Actinomycetes > Pseudonocardiales > Pseudonocardiaceae > Amycolatopsis > Amycolatopsis sp. NPDC058278. The sequence continues at coordinate 114,029 of NZ_JBHVXZ010000006.1, forward strand.
CCGCTGCCCCCACCGTTCGTAGCGGATCCGGATCCGGTGCGACGACCACACGGCGTCGGCGATCGCCGAGAGCGTCGGCAGGCTTTCGATGCCCCGGTGCCAGCCCGGGACGTCCAGGTAGAACCGTTCGGCGACGCGCCCGGCACGGTCGCGCAGCTCGGCCGGCAGTGCCGCGTACAGCTTGAGCTGGGCCGCCGCGAGCACCGTGCCGAGGCCCAGCTCGGCCGCGGCCACGGGCAGCCCGGCCAGCGACAGCGACTGGGCCTCTTCCTCGGTCATCCCGGTGAGCCGGGTGCGGTAGCCGTCGACCAGCCGGTAGCCGCCGGTCCGGCCGCGGTCGGCGTACACCGGGACGCCGGACGCCGAGAGCGCGTCGATGTCCCGGTAGACCGTCCGCACCGAAACCTCGAGCTCTTCGGCCAGCTCCTCGGCCGTCATCCGGCCGCGGTTCTGCAGCAGCAGGAGGACGGACAGGAGGCGGCTCGCGCGCATGGACATCAGTTTGGCAGAAATACCTGACACGAGCTGACAGGTATGCCCGGCAGAGTGATACCCATGAACGTATTCACCATGAAGAACTGGGACGAGAAGATCGTCAGCGGCACCGAAGGCAGTGGCCCCCGGGTGGCCTACGCGCACGCCACGATGGCGTACGACGGGGTCATCGAGGGTGAGTCGATCTGCGATCTTCTGCTGTACTACGCGGGCGAAGGGTACGAAAGCGGCCAGACGACGTCGCCGAGCTTCGAGCGCTTCGAAGGCAAAGTCGACGGTCGTGAAGGGACGTTCGTCGTGCGGCACGAGTACACGTTCGACGCGCAGGGCATCGCCTCGACGTTCGGCGTCGTTCCCGGCTCGGGCACCGGCGGGCTGGCCGGCCTCACCGGCAGCGGCACCGTCGGCGGCACGATGGGCGAGGAGAAGATGGGCTACACCTTCGAGTACGCGTTCTAGGAGCCGCACGTGGACCGCCGTCAGGTACTCGCCTACCGCATCGCCGAGCACGGCCTGCACCGCTCGGCGCGGGACGTCGCCGACCTCGCCGTCGTCCGGGCCGGGCTGCAGGACAGCATGCGCGACACCGCGCTGCTCGCCCTCGCCGCCCGGCTCGACGGCCCGGTGTCCCTGGAGGACGAGCGCCTCGTCTTGGCCTGGACGCTGCGGGGTGCGCCGCACTTCCACCTCCGCACGGACCTGCCCGAGGCGATCCGCGCGCTGATCCCGCTGGACGACGCGGACGCGCAAGCCCGGATGCTGTGGCAGCGCAAGGAGATGGCGGCGACCGGGCTGGCCGCGACCGAGGTGGTCTTCACGGCGGCCGCCGCGCTCCGGAAGGTCGTCACGAAGCCGATGACGAAGGGCGCGGTTTCGACGGCGGTCACGAAGGCGCTGCCGCCGGCGTTCGCCCGCTGGTGCCGCCCCTGCCAGGCCACGCACATCCAGGAACAGCTGATGCGCATCGCGACCCCGCACGCCGGAGTCCGCCTGGTCACGGGGGCGTCGCCGGCGACGCTGGCCCCGCTGGAGGGCCGCGGCCGGCTGCGGAAGACGCCGGACCCGGCCGCGGCGACGGCGGTGATCGAGCGGTACCTGCGGCTCAACGGCCCGGCGTCCCCCGGCGAAGCGGCGGAGTTCGCGGGCACGGCCCGGGCGGTGGTCGACCGGACGTGGCCCGCGGACCTGGCCGAGGTGAAGGTCGAGGGCAAGACCAGGTACCTGCCCGCGGACCGGCTCGAGGCGCTGGAGAACCCACCGGAGCCGGACGTGGTGCGGCTCCTGCCGCCGCTGGACCCGTTCATCCAGGCGCGCGACAAGGCGCTGCTGGTCCCGGATCCGGCGCGGCGCAAGGAAGTCTGGAAGATGCTGGGCAACCCGGGCGTGCTGCTCGCGGACGGCGACATCGCGGGCACGTGGCGCACGAAGGGCAGCGGCGCGAAGCTGACGTTCACCATGACGGCCTTCGACCCCCTGCCCCCGGCGGTCCGCGAGGAGGCGGAAGCCGAGGCGGCCCGGGTGGCGGAGGCGCGCGGCTTCGAAAAGCACGCGATCACCTGGGCCGGCTGACCCAGGCCCGCGGGGGCGCCCCCCGTTTTCCACGCTACCGGAAGGCACCGACAGTTCCGGTTCCCAAGCGCCCCAAGGTGGCCGTGGTTGCGTTCGACGCACCGAAGGCCCCCTGGGGCGCTTGCCGGCCGGCCTCACAGGCTGTGGGCGTCGATGTCGCCGTAGGACGTGGTCGCCTGGATGGACAGAGCCGCCGTGCCCTCGTTCTTGAGGGCGTTGCGGATCCGGCCGTACGTCGTCCCCGCGTCGAGCGTCGCCGAGACCCCCGTTGCCGCGCCGACCGTGATGTCGCCCGCCTGGGTGCTCAGCACCAGGGTGCCGCTCGCCGCCTCGGCGATGCGGATGTCGCCCTTGCCGGTGGTGATCTCCGCCGGGCCCGTCAGCCGGCCGACCGACACGTCGCCCGCGTGGGCCGTCAACCGGAGGCTCGCGGCCTCGTCGAAGACCACCTCGCCGTGGGCGCCCTCGACGGTGACGTCGCCGAGGCGGCCGACGCCCCGCAGCTCCACGCTGGCGGCCTTGGCCTCGACCGAAGACCCGGCGGGCAGCGAAACGGTCACGTCCACCGCGCCGGACGGGCCGAAGTACTGGTTCTTCGCCGCGATCTCGATCCGCAGGACGTTGTCGTCGAAGGACACCGACGCCGCCGAGGCGGCCTTCACGTCGCGGCTCTTCGCCGGGTCGGCGGGGAGCACCTGAACAACCGTGTCCTCGCGCAGGGAAGCGTCGAACCGGATACGGCCGGCGGGGATCTCGAGGACGGTGGCGATCGGGGCGGGGGTGGTGAACTTCTGCATCGGATTCTCCTTGACGAAGTGGTTGGTGAGACCCACCTTCGCCGGGCGCGCTGACACCGGAAGGCCACCGCACTGACACGGCCGCTGACACGCCCGTCAGGCGTCGACAGCCAGCCGGTATCCCCGCTTCACCACCGTCTGGACGACCTTGCCGCCCCCCAGCGACGTCCGCAGCCGCCCGATCGCCGTCTCGACCGCGTGCTCCTCGCCGCCTCCCGGCAACGCCGAGATCAGCTCACGTCGCGACACCACCCGCCCCGGCGACGCCGCCAGCGCCCGCAGCAGCGCCATCGGTGCCGGGGCCACTTCGCGCCACTCGCCGTCCACGATGGCCGCTTGGCCGCGGAGCTCGATCGAATGCCCGCCCGCCCGCAGCCGCGGGGAGCGGGTCACCAGGGTCTCCGCCACCGTCCGGGCCAGCGCGCCGATGCGGGCGCGGTGCGGCTGGACCGTCGGCACCCCCAAAGCAGCCAACGGTCCAGCCGTGATCGGGCCGACGCACGCCGCCACCACCGGGCCGGACAGCGCCGTGACGAGCCCCGGCAGCCGGCCCGTGCGCCGGGCCAGGGCGATGAGCGACGCCGCCGCCGGCGCGCTGGTGAACGGCAGTGCGTGGATCGAGCCGTCCAGGACGCCGTCCAGCAGCCGGTCCACCGGGCCCGGGTCGACCGGGCCGACCCAGCGGTACACCGGGATCTCGATGACCTCGGCCCCGGCCGCGCGCAGCGTGTCCACGAAGTACGGCAGCGGCTCCCCGTGCAGCTGGACCGCGATCCGCAGCCCGTCGACCCCCGACGAGAGCAGGTGCTGCAGCAGCTCGGCGTTGCTTTCCGAAGCCGGCGAATACGACTCCGAAAGCCCGGCCGCCCGCAGCGCGCCGGTCACCTTCGGCCCGCGGGCCAGCAGCGAGGCCGTCGAAAGCCGCGAGAGCAGGGAATCCCCCAGCCCCCAGCCCTCGGCCGCCTCCAGCCAGCCTCGGAAGCCGATGCCGGTGGTCGCGACGACCGCGTCCACCGGAGAGGAGAGCAACGCGGTGGTCGCCGCGTGCAGCTCCCGGTCGTCCGTCAGCGGCACGATCCGGATCGCCGGGCCGTACCGGACGCTCGCCCCCTTGCGCACCAGCAGCGCGCCGAGCTCGTCAGCCCGGCGCGCCGCGGTGATGCCGATCACGAAACCGGCCAGTGGGAGCACATCGCTCACGGGCTCTCCACTTCGACGACGCCTTCCCGCACGCGCACCTCGTACACCGGCACCGAGACGTCCGAAGCGTCCAGGCACTGGCCACTCTCGAGGGCGAAGCGCTCCTTGTAGACCGGCGAAGCGACCACCGGCACGCCGTCCGAGTCACCGACGATGCCGCGCGAGAGCACCGCGGCGCCGCTGCACGGGTCCCAGTTGGACAGGGCGTACCACCGGTCGCCCGGCAGCCGGAAGATCGCCACCTGCACGCCGTCCAGCAGCGCGGCGACCCCCGAGTACTCCGGCACGGCGTGCGCCGCGCACACCGCGGTCCAGGTTCGTTCGATCGACGTCGTCATCGGCGCACCTCCGGGACTCCGAGCATCACGGGAACTTTCTGCTGCCGCTCCTCGCGGAACGAGATGGCCGGGTCGGGCGCGCCCGGCGCGTTGACGAAGGAGGAGAACCGGGCCAGCTTCTCCGGGTCCTCCAGGACGCCCTTCCACTCGTCGGCGTAGTTGTCGACGTGCTTGGCCATCGCCGCGTCGAGGTCCTCGCAGATGCCGAGGGAGTCGTCGACGATCACCGCGCGCAGGTGGTCGAGCCCGCCGTCCAGCTCCTCGATCCAGGGCGCGGTCCGCTGCAGCCGGTCGGCGGTGCGCACGTAGAACATGAGGAACCGGTCGATGGTCCGGATCAGCGTCTCGGTGTCCACATCGGACACGAGCAGGTCGGCGTGGCGCGGGGTGGTGCCGCCGTTGCCGCCGACGTAGAGGTTCCAGCCGTTCTCCGTGGCGATGATGCCGAAGTCCTTGCTCCGCGCCTCGGCGCACTCCCGGGCGCAGCCCGAGACCGCGGACTTGAGCTTGTGCGGCGACCGCAGGCCGCGGTAGCGCAGCTCCAGCTCGATCGCGAGCCCGACGCTGTCCTGGACGCCGTAGCGGCACCACGTCGACCCGACGCACGACTTCACCGTGCGCAGCGCCTTGCCGTAGGCGTGCCCCGACTCGAACCCGGCGTCGACGAGCCGCCGCCAGATCAGCGGCAGCTGGTCCACCGTCGCCCCGAACAGGTCGATCCGCTGACCGCCGGTGATCTTGGTGTACAGGCCGAAGTCGCGCGCCACCTCGCCGATCACGATCAGCTTGTCCGGGGTGATCTCGCCGCCGGGGATCCGCGGCACCACCGAGTACGTGCCGTTGCGCTGCAGGTTCGCCAGGTACCGGTCGTTGGTGTCCTGCAGGGTCATCTGCTCGCCGCCGAGCACGTGCCCGTTGCCGAGGGTGGCCAGGATGGACGCGACCGCGGGCTTGCAGATCGCGCAGCCGCTGCCCGAGCCGTAGCGGCCGATCAGCTCGCTGAACGTCGTGATCCGGGTGGCCTGCACGATCTCGAACAGCTCCGCGCGCGACTGCGGGAAGTGCTCGCAGACGGCCTTCGACTGCTCGACACCGGCCGCGCTGAGCAGCTTGCCCAGCAGCGGGACGCACGACCCGCAGGCGGTCCCCGCCCGGGTGCACGCCTTGAGCTTCGGGACGGTGTCGCAGCCGTCTTCGTGGATCGCCTTGGTGATCGCGCCCTTGGAGACCGCGTTGCACGAGCAGATCTGCGCCGCGTCGGGCAGCGCGTCGACGCCGACCGCGGCGCCGCCGCCCGCCGGGGCGAGGATCGCGCCCGGTTCGGCCGGCAGCGGACGGCCGACCAGCGCCCGCAGCGTGTTGTACTCGGTGGCGTCGCCGACGAGCACCCCACCCAGGAGCGTCTTGCCGTCGTCGGTGACCACGAGCTTCTTGTACGTCCCGGCGACCGCGTCGTTGACGGCGACTTCCAGGGCGCCTTCGGTCTGGGCGTGGGCGTCACCGAAGGAAGCGACGTCGACGCCCATCAGCTTCAGCTTCGTGGACGTGTCCGGCTCCGGGAACGTCCCGCCCCCGCCGGTGAGCTGCGCGGCGACGATCTCCGCCATCGCGTAGCCGGGCGCCACGATGCCGTACACCTTGCCCTCGACCGCGGCGCACTCGCCGATCGCGTAGACCGCCGGGTCGCTGGTGCGGCAGGAGGCGTCGGTGAGGACACCGCCGCGCGGGCCCAGCTCCAGGCCGGACTGCCGGGCGAGGTCGTCCCGCGGCCGGATGCCGGCGGAGAACACGACGAGGTCGACGTCGAGCTCGGTGCCGTTGCCCAGCTTGGCCAGCAGGCGCGAGCCGTCGGCCTCGATGGAGCTGGTGGACGTTCCCGTGTGGACGGTGACGTCCAGCGCCGTGATCATCCTGCGGAGCATCGAGCCGCCGCCCTCGTCGACCTGCAGCGGCATCAGCCGCGGCGCCATCTCGACGACGTGCGGGGACAGGCCCATGTCCCGCAGCGCCTTCGCGGCCTCCAGGCCGAGCAGGCCACCGCCGATGACGACGGCCGAGCGCCGGCCGCGGCCCGGCTTGTCGACGGCCGCCGCGCGGATCGCGTCGAGGTCCTCGATGGTCCGGTAGACGAAACAGCCGTCCAGGTCGTGCCCGGGCACCGGCGGCACGAACGGCCGCGAGCCGGTCGCCAGCACCAGGGCGTCGTAGGAAACGACGGCACCGGACGCCGTGGTGACCGTGCGAGCGTCCCGGTCGACCGACACGGCCAGCTCGCCGAGCCGCAGGTCGACGTGCTCGTCGCCCGCGTAGTCCGAGCCGGGCAGCGCCAGCGACGCCGGGTCCCAGGTGTCCACGTAGGACGTGAGCGCCACCCGGTCGTACGCCGGGCGCGGCTCCTCGGACAGGACGACGATGTGCCAGGTACCGGAGGGGTCTTCCGCGCGCACCGCCTCCACGAGCCGGTGGGCGACCATGCCGTGTCCGGCGACGACCAAGGTGGGCATCTCAGACCTCCGCTCCCGCGAGCGCCAGACCGCGCTCACTCGTGGGCTGTTCGGCGGGCTTCCGCAGGTAGACCGCCCAGGTGACGGCGAAGCAGAGCCCGTAGAAGATCAGGAATCCGACGAAGGCGGGCACGCCGCTCTTGGCGTCGGCGAACGACTGCCGGAAGGCGAGGTTGATCAACAGGCCACCTTCGGCACCGATCGCGCCGGCCAAGCCGATCAGCGCGCCGGACAGCCGCCGGGCCTTGAGCAGCTCGGCCGCCTCCTCGGCGCCGTTCGCGATCGCGATCTTGGCCTTGGCGCGGAAGATCGCCGGGATCATCTTGTACGTCGAGCCGTTGCCGATGCCGGCCAGCACGAACAGCACCACGAACGAGACCGTGAACAGCACCAGCGACTTCGAGGTCGAGGCCAGGATCAGCACGACCGTGGCCGCCGCCATGCCGATGAAGGTGGTGAAGGTGACCTTGCCGCCGCCGATGCGGTCGGACAGCCAGCCGCCCGCCGGCCGCGAGATCGAGCCGAGCAGCGGGCCGAGGAACGTCACCGCGGCCGCCTGCAGCGGGGTGCGGCCGAACTGGTTCTGCAGCACCAGGCCGAAGGCGAAGCTGTAGCCGATGAACGAGCCGAACGTGCCGATGTAGAGGAACGACATCACCCAGGTGTGCGGCTCCTTGACGACCTCGCGCATCGCCTTGGTGTCGCCCTTCATGCTGGCGAGGTTGTCCATGTAGAAGTACGCGAGCACGGCGGCGACCACGATCAGCGGGATGTAGGTGTAGAGCACGATCCGCGGAGCGGTCGCGCCCGCCGTGCCGATCACCAGCAGCCCGACCAGCTGGATCGCCGCGACGCCGAGGTTGCCGCCGCCGGCGTTGAGGCCCAGCGCCCAGCCCTTGTGCTTCTCGGGGTAGAAGGCGTTGATGTTCGTCATCGACGACGCGAAGTTGCCGCCGCCGACGCCGCCGAGGGCCGCGACCAGCAGGAACGTGCCGAGCGACGTGCCGGGGTGCAGCACGATCGCGGCCAGCGTGGCCGGGATCAGCAGGAGGACGGCCGACACGATCGTCCAGTTGCGGCCGCCGAACTTCGCCACGGCGAAGGTGTAGGGCAGCCGCATCAGGCCGCCGATCAGCGTCGGCGTCGAGACGAGGAGGAACTTGTCCGCGGCGGAGAAGCCGTAGTCCTTGCCCATGAACAGGACGATGACCGACCACAGGGTCCAGATCGAGAAGCCGATGTGCTCGGCGAAGACCGAGAACCACAGGTTGCGGCGGGCGATCTTCTTGCCGGTGGACTCCCAGAACTCCTCGTTCTCGGGTTCCCAGTGTTCGATCCAGTGCTTTCCTTGGTGGGCCACGGCGTTCTCCTTCGTGCGGCGGTTCGTGGTGGTCATTGCGCGGCGAGCCAGCTGGCGATGCCGCCGACGGTGTCGGAGCACCCGCCGCATCCCGTCGTGGCTCGCGTGGCCCGCGCCAGTGCGGGAGTGTCGGTGGCCCCGGCCTTCCAGGCCTCGATCAGCCGGCCCTTGGTGACGTTGTTGCAGCGGCAGATCACCGCCGCGGCCGGAAGGTCGGCCGGGCTGGCCGCCGGGGTGGCGCCGGTGGGCAGCGCGCGGCCGAGCAGGACGGCGAGCCGGTCGTCCGGCAGCAGCGTCCCGCGGTCGTGGAACTGGGTGATGGTCGCGGCCGCGTCGGGCAGGCCGAGCAGGATCGCCCCGGTGACGCGGTTTTCGCGGACGACGAGCTTGCCGTACCGGCCGCCCGTCGGGTCGTTGAACGTCAGCACCTCGACGTCGGCGTCGGACGCTTGGAGCTGCGTCTCGCCCAGCGCGGCCAGGTCGATGCCGCGGGCCTTGAGCCGGGTCACGGCGGTCGTGCCGCGGTAGCGGGCGGCCGCGTTGGTGCCGGTCAGGACGTCGGCCAGCACCGACGCCTGCTCCCACGCGGGCTGGATCAGCCCGGCCGGGGCGCCGGGGTGGCGGGCGCAGTCGCCGAGGGCGTGGATGCGGCCGTCGCTGGTGCGCAGGGTGTCGTCGACGAGAATGCCCATGTCGACGTCGAGCCCGGCTTCGGCGGCCAGGCTGGTCTCGGCGCGGACGCCGGCGGCGACCACGACCAGGTCGGCCGGGACGAGGGTGCCGTCGTCGAGCTTGAGCCCGTCGCCGGGCAGGTAGCGGGCGGCGGTGGCGCCGAACTTGAACGTCACGCCCATGTCGGTGAGCTGCCGGGCCAGCACGTGCCCGGCGGCCGCGTCGAGCTGGCGTTCCATGACGTGCCCCAGCGGGTGCACGACGGTCACCTGGTTGCCGCGCCCGGCCAGGCCGCGGGCGGCTTCGAGGCCGAGCAGGCCACCGCCGAGCACGGCGACCGGCGCGCCGAAGCGGGCGGCGTCGAGGATCTTGGCGCAGTCGTCGAGGCTGCGGAAGGCGACCACGCCGGGGCCGGCCTCGAGGCCTTCGACCGGCGGGATCCACGGGTTGGCGCCGGTGGCGAGCACCAGGGCGTCGTAGTCGGCGGTCGTTCCGTCCGCCAGCTCGACACAGCGCTTCTCGCGGTCGATGCGGGCGACGTCGACGCCGAGCCGCAGGTCGATGTTGTGGCGCGTGGCCCACTCGTCGTCGTGCAGGCGAACGCTTTCGGCGCTCATCCCGCCCGCGACGACGGCGGACAGCAGCACCCGGTTGTAGGCGGCGTGCTTTTCCGCGCCGAGCACGGTCAGCCGGACCCGCTCGGCGATCGGGTCGCGGCGGCGGATCTCGTCGGCCAGGCGGGCGCCGGCCATGCCGTACCCGACGATGACGACTTCACGGGGGCTCATGCGGCACCATCCACAGTAGACAGGGAAACGGCACACACCTTGAACTCCGGCATCCGGGAGACCGGGTCGAGCGCCGGGTTGGTGAACAGGTTGGCGCGCTGCTCACCGGGGAAGTGGAACGGGAGGAAGACCAGGTCGGGCTTGAGACTCTGGACGAACCGCACCTTCGCGACGGTCTCGCCGCGACGCGACCGGATCCGGGCCGCGTCACCCTCTTCGAGCCCGGCGCGCTTGGCGGTGTCCGGGTGGACCTCGACGAACACCTCGGGCACGACGTCGTTGAGCTCGTCGATCAGCCGGGTCTGCGCACCCGACTGGTAGTGCTGCAGCACGCGGCCGGTGGTGGCCTGCAGGGGGAACTCGTCGTCCGGCAGCTCGGCGGGGCCGGTGTGCTCGACCGGCACGAACCGCGCGCGGCCGTCCGGGTGGGCGAAGGCGTCGAGGAACATCCGCGGCGTGCCGGGGTGGTCGTCCGCCGGGACCGGCCAGTGCAGGGCCTCGCCCGCGCGCAGCCGGTCGTAGCTGACGCCGGAGTAGTCGGCGATGCCGCCCTTGGACGCGATCCGCAGCTCCTCGAACACCGTCTCGGCGTCGGCCGGGAACCGGCCCTCGGGCTGACCGAGCCGCTCGGCCAGCCCGTTCAGGACGTCCAGGTCGGACCGGACGCCGTCCGGCGGCGCCAGCGCCTTGCGCCGCAGCAGGATCCGGCCTTCGAGGTTGGTGAGCGTGCCGTCCTCTTCGGCCCACTGGGTGACCGGCAGGACGACGTCGGCGAGCGCCGCGGTCTCCGACAGCACGAAGTCGGCGACGACCAGGAAGTCCAGCGAAGCCAGCCGGTCCTGGACGCGCTGCGAGCGGGGCGCCGACACGACCACGTTGCTGCCGAACACCATCAGCGCCTTGGGCCCGTTCTCCTGGCCGAGCGCTTCGAGCAGTTCGGTGGCCGAACGGCCGGGGCCGGGGAGGCTGTCCGCGTCGACGCCCCACACGCTCGCGACGTACTCGCGCGCGGCCGGGTCGTCGAGCTTGCGGTAGCCGGGCAGCTGGTCGGCCTTCTGGCCGTGTTCGCGGCCGCCCTGGCCGTTGCCCTGGCCGGTGAGGCAGCCGTAACCGGAGCCCTTGCGGCCGGGCAGGCCCAGGCTCAGCGCGAGGTTGATCCAGGCGCCGACGGTCGCGGTGCCGGTGGCGTGCTGCTCGGTCCCGCGGGCGGTCAGGATGTAGGCGTTGCGGGCGGCGGCGAGCTTTTCGGCGGCGAGGCGCATGTCGGCGGCCGAGACGCCGGTGACGCGCTCGGCGCGCTCCGGCCACCAGCTCGCGGCGATCCGCCACATCTCCGCGAAGCCACTCGTCCGGTCGTCCACATAGGACTGATCGAGGTGACCTCCTTCGACCACGGCGTGCAGGATGCCCAGCGCCAGCGCGAGATCCGTGCCGGGCGCGGGAGCGAGGTGCAGGCTGGCCAGTTCGGCGGTCGGGGTGCGCCGCGGGTCGACGACGATCAGGTCGGTGCCGCGCAGGTGCTGGGTGAACGGCGGCATCGTCTCGGCCGGGTTTGCCCCGGCGAGCAGCACGACGTCGGCGTTCTTCAGATCCGTGACGGGGAACGGCATCCCGCGGTCGGCTCCGAAGGCCTTGATCCCGGCCGCGGCGGCCGAGGACATGCAGAACCGGCCGTTGTAGTCGATCTGCGAGGTGCCGAGCGCGACGCGGGCGAACTTGCCGAGCAGGTAGGCCTTTTCGTTGGTCAGGCCGCCGCCGCCGAAGATCGCGACCGCGTCCGGCCCGTGCCCGGCCTGGATCGCTTCCAGCTTCCGGGCGATGTGGTCGAGGGCGAAGTCCCAGCTGACCGGCTCGAGCGCGCCGTTCACGCGCAGCATCGGGGTGGTCAGCCGCTTCGGGCTCGTGAGGAGGGCGCCGGAGGTCCAGCCCTTCTGGCACAGGCCGCCGGCGTTGACCGGGAAGTCCCGCGGCGTCACGCGGGCGCCGTCGAGGCTCATCCCGCACTGCAGGGCGCAGTACGGGCAGTGGGTGTCGACCTGCGGCATCGGGCACCTCCTCGGCGGTTCGGGCTTGCCCTGACGCTAAGGAGGCCTTGTTAACCGGATTCGACCGAATGTTTCAGGCAGTTGACATTGCGGCGGTGTTTCCGGCGCCCGTCCGGTGAGATCGGCGTCCACGGACCGGGAGTCGGGAGGTCAGCGGCGCTTTACCCGAGATGTCCCGCGATCTTGCGACCTCGGTCACAAGCGACCCACGCCGTCCTGCTCGAACAGCCGCCGTTCGAACCACCGCTGCCCGTCGTTGAGCGGGTCGGGCAGCGTCTGCGCCGCGAACCGCCGGTCGATCCGGGACAGCGCGACGCCGATCAGCGCCCGCTCCCGGCGCGGCAGCTTCTCCAGCACTTCGGCGAGCTCCCGGCGCGTGCCGACCGGATCGACCAGGGGGTGCGGGGACACCGGCAGGATCAGCCGGAACGGCGGCCGGGTGCCCTCCTCCCAGTCCTGGAGCAGGTCGGCGACGCAACCGGGCGAGTAGCCGGCGGCAACTTCGGCGAAAGCGAGCTGCCGCATGGCGCGGCGGGAGACGTAAGAGATCTTGTCCGGCGGCGGACCCGCGACATCGAGTCGCCGGGCACGGCGCAGGCTTCCGGGGCGCCTACGCGGCATGGCCCTTTCGGTAAGTGATCACCCAGCCATCATCCCGGAGGGGCGCGCGGGTCACAAGACCCCGGAGACCTCGCGGGCCGCCGCGCGCAGGCCGTCCAGCGATGCCTGCGTCGAACGCGGGTTCAGCGCGTTCGACGCCAGCCGGAACAGCACCGCGCGCAGCAGCAGCTGCGGCCACTCCGGCAGGTGCGCCCAGCGCTCCAGGAGGTCGCGGCCCGCGCCGCCCCAGGCGAGCGCGTCGACCGCGACGATCGCCGCGCCGTACTCGCCCGGGCGGTAGTACGGCACGAAGTCGACGACGCCGGGGACGTCGTCGACGTCGAACAGCAGGCCCGCCAGCAGCTCGCCGTGGGCCACCTGCGACGGCAGCCGGATCGGGCGGCGGGCGCCGGCGAGGACCTCGAACCAGCGGCCGCCCTTGGTCTCGTCCAGGGGCACCTCGAGCTCCTCCCAGGCGATGCGGTCGGCGACCGCGTCGACGTCGGTGCGCGCGTCGAGGAACTCCGGCCGCGGCAGGCCGGCCGTGGCCCGGTGCAGCTTCACCGCCGCGAGCACCGACGCGTCACCGCGGTGTTCCGGCGTGCCGGAGACGAACCGCGACGCCGTCCAGCCGCCGACGATCCAGCGGCCGTCGGTGGACCGGACCGGCTTCCCGACCCGCAGCCCCGGCTCGCGGACGTAGTCGAGTGCGTGGGCGGTCCACAGCGTCCTGACCTTGTCGGTGACCGGCTTGAGCACGAGGTCGCCGCAGCGCCACGCGGTCGAGTCCGGCAGGCGTTCGCCGCCGTCGGCGGGGCCGCCGAAGGCCGCGCAGACGTGCGCCGGAGGACGTTCGAGGGTTGACCGCACGTGCGTGACGTTACCCGGCCGGGTGTTCCCCGATCGAGAAGACGCGCTGGTCACACAGGGTTTCTCCACTCCGGCGAAACGCCGTGGATGGGGCCCCCCCCCCCCGCGGGGGCCGATCAGCGCCGCGCAAAATAGATCTGGGGCGGGGGGGCGTGGTCTTGGTTGCGCCCCCCCGCCACCCCCCCCCCCGCCCCCCCCAGCAGCGCGCCGGTGGCGGTGATGCCGTGCCGGGCGAGCTGGGTGCCTTCGAGCACGGAGGACTGGAGCCCGGTGTCCACCTCGGTGCCGGTGAGCAGGACGTACTCGCGGCCGTAGCGGTCGAGGGTGGACCCGCTGCCGAGCGGCAGGTGCGGCGCCCGCGTGCCCGGCTGCCCGGTCAGCTCCGCGGGCTCCAGCGCCACCGGTCCGTCGCCGTCGGCGAACGGGCCCGGGTAGCGGTACCCGAACACCGCGGCGTCGTACGGCACCAGTGAGTGCCCGGCGGGCGCGGCCACCTTGGCCCCGCCCCGCGCGTTCATCAGCAGCAGCGCCTGCCCCAGGGTGAACTCCGCGACCGGACGGCGCTCGGCGTCGTAGGTGTCCAGCAGCGCCTCCCCCGCCCGGCCGCTCAGCACGTGCGCGAGCTTCCAGGCCAGGTTGTGCGCGTCCTGGATGCCGGTGCCGGCGCCGAACGCGCCGGTCGGCGGCATGACGTGCGCGGCGTCGCCGACGAGGAACACCCGCCCGGCGCGGTAGGTGTCCGCGACGAGCGCGCCGACTTCGTAGCCGAGCACCCGCACGCCGTTCTCCAGCTGCGGGACGAGGGAGACCGGCAGGTCCGGCACGCCGGTCGCGGCCCGGATCGCGGCCACGCAGCGCTCGTCCCCGAAGTCCTCGATGCGCTCGCCGCGCTCGGGGAAGTACGGGGTGTTGAACACCCAGCGCCGGTCGCCGCCGTGCGGGAACAGCACCGTGCCTTCGGCGGGCGTGGTGAGGTGGCACGACGCGACGAACCGGCCGTTCGCCGGGTCGTGGCGACCGCGCATCGGCCCGGACAGGTCGGCGTCGAAGACCATGCTCGCGACGTGGCTGAGCCTGCCGGGACCGTGCCGGCCGATGCCGAGCAGCGACCGCACCGTGCTGCCGTTGCCGTCGGCGCCGATCACGTAGGCGGCCCGGATCTCGCACTCGCCACCCACCGTGGACACGGTGGCGGTGACCCCGGCTCCGTCCTGCTCGAGCCCGACGAGCCGGTGCCCGAACCGCACGTCCGCGCCGAGTTCCCCGGCCCGCTCCCGCAGCACGCGCTCGAGCCGGTCCTGGTCGATCATCCCCCAGCCGGACGGGCTGACCTCGGCACCGCCACCCGCGTCGGCGGGCGGTCGCTGTTCGGTGCGGCTGAGCTCCTCGCCGGCCAGGGTCACCGCGCGCAGGAGGTACACCGAGGGCAGTTCGCTCACGTAGCCGCCGCTGTCGGTGACCGCAGACGCGAGACCGACCTGGCGGAGCAGCTCCGCCGTCCGGGGGTTGATGCTGCGGGCCCGCGGGTGGATCAGCGTCCCGGAATGCCGCTCCACCACGGCGGTGCGCACGCCGAGCCAGGAGAGGAAGGTGGCGGCGGCGAGCCCGGTCAGCCCGCCGCCGGCCACCAGGACGTCCACAGTGGTCGTCTTCACCGCGGGGCCTCCAGCAACGCGTGCCGCAGCTGCCGGGTCAGCCGGTCGGTGACGCCGAGCGCCGCGAGGTAGGCGGGGAACGAACCGTAGTCGCGGGCGACCTGGTCGTAGGCCGCGTCGAGGTAGGTGATCGCGGTGCCGGAGGACATCAGGTAGTCCTGGCGGACGACGTCGTCGGGCACCCCGAGCACCTTGAGCAGGATCACCGTCATCCAGCCGGTGCGGTGGTTGCCACCGGTGCAGTGGTAGAGCAGCGGGCGCTGACCGGCGTCGGCGATGTGGGCCAGCGCGTCGGCGAACTGGTGGCCCAGGTTCGGGTTCGAGACCAGCAGCCGGTAGTTGTCCATGATCGGATCCCCGGTGGACGGCGGCGTGTCGGGGTCCGGCGGCACCGCCTGGTCCGGGTCGCCGACCGGTTCCGCGACGTGCGTGACGCCGGCCGGAATCGGGTCCGGGCCCTCGGCGGCCGCTTCCGCGGTCGAGCGGAAATCCACGTCGTCCTTGATCCCCAGGCCGGCGAGCTCTTCGCGGCCGGTCGCGGTGGCGGGCGTCAGCCGCGCGGTGCGGAAGATCGTGCCCCACCGGATGCGCAGGCCGTCCGCGGCCGGGTAGCCGCCGAGATCGCGGGCGTTCTTGACGCCGTCGAGGTCGACCAGCTTCGCGGCCACCCCCTCCCCCAGCCTCGCCCCGCCGGGCACGATGGTGAAGTACCAGCGGGACGTCGGCGCCAGGCCGGTCACGGTCACCGCCCCCGCGGCGTCCTTCGCGACCAGCACGCCGTCCTGCGCCTTTTCGATCGGGTGGGTGGCGGCGTACACCGACGCCGAGCGGACGTCGTTCGCGGGTGACCAGCTCAGCTGGTAGCTGCCGTCGGCGGCCCGCATCGCCGTGGCACCGGCGATCGGCAGCGTCCGCGGATCACAGGCGAACGCGGAAGCACCGCCGGCCAGGACGGCGGTGGCGGTGAAGACGGCCGTCACCACCCCACCTCGCCGCAGGGACAAGCGCAACATAACGGTCTTCTTCCTCTAAATGGATACACGGGCGGGACACGCGCGCGGCCCCAGGCTCGTCACCACCGGTCGAAGCGCGTTGGGACCCGGCTCGACGGCGCGGCCGGGAGTCCCAGCCGGGTCCCAACGAGGTTCGAGTCCGCGCGCCGACCATGCGAGGCGAAGCTGCCACCGGAAGACTGGAGACCGGCATGCGGATCGGGGTCGGCCTGCCCGCGATGGTTCCGGGCACCCGCGGCGCGGACCTGCTCGGCTGGGCCGTGACGGCCGAGGCGAGGGGCTTCTCGACGCTCGGGGTGCTCGACCGGATCGTCTACCCGAACCACGAGCCGCTCACCACGCT
The DNA here is from genome assembly GCF_042881395.1 of Amycolatopsis sp. NPDC058278. Classification (NCBI taxonomy): domain Bacteria; kingdom Bacillati; phylum Actinomycetota; class Actinomycetes; order Pseudonocardiales; family Pseudonocardiaceae; genus Amycolatopsis; species Amycolatopsis sp. NPDC058278. The sequence continues at coordinate 130,278 of NZ_JBHVXZ010000006.1, forward strand.
GGCGGTCGCGGCCGGAGCGACGCGCCGGATCCGGCTGTCCACCACGGTGCTGCTCGGCGCGACCCGCAACCCGGCCGTGCTGGCCAAGCAGGCGGCGACCCTGCACGAGCTGTCCGGCGGGCGGCTGGAGCTCGGGCTCGCCGCGGGCGGGCGGCGCGACGACTTCGACGTCACCGGCACGTCGTTCACCCGGCGCGGCCGGAACCTGGACGAGCTGATCACCACCTTGCGCCGGACCTGGCGCGACGGCGAGATCGGCCCCACCCCCGCGACGCCCCCGCCGGTGCTGCTCGGCGGGCACTCCGAGGCGGCGATGCGGCGGGCCGCCGCGAGCGCGGACGGGTGGATCTCCGGGAGCGGCTCGGCCGAGCCGTACGCCGACCGGCTCACCCGGCTGCGCAAGGCCTGGGCCGAGGCCGGCCGCACCGACGAACCCCGGCTGGTCGCGCTGGCCTATTTCGCGCTCGGACCGGACGGGAGCACGCTGGCCCGCGCCTACCTCGGCGGCTGCTACCGCGGAATGGGCCGCTACGCCGAGCGGGTCATCGGCGAAACGCTGCTCACGCGGGAGGCGCTCGCCAGCACCGCCGCCGAGTACGCCGACGCCGGCTGCCAGGAGCTCGTGCTCTTCCCGTGTTCGGCCGAACTTCACCAGCTCGACCTGCTCACCGAGGCCCTGTCCGGTACGGGCCTGCTCGGTGAGGGGCTGTCGTGAGGGCGCTGGTCACCGGGGCGGGGCGCGGCATCGGGCTCGCGGTCTGCCGTCACCTCGCCGCCGCCGGCTTCGAGGTCGTCGCGTCGGCGCGGCACCTCGCCGACGCCGAGGCCGCGGGAACCGGCCGGGCGGTGCGGCTCGACGTCACCGACGCCGGCTCGGTGGCCGCCGCGCTCGAGCAGGCCGGCCCGGTCGACATCCTGGTGAACAACGCCGGGGTGCTCCTCGACGCCGGTGCGCCGCCCGAGTCCGTCCCGCCCGAGCTCGTCGCCGAAACCCTGGCGGTCAACGCACTCGGCGCGCTGCGCGTGTCCCAGGCCGTGCTGCCGGGCATGTTCGACCGCGGCTGGGGCCGGATCGTCATGGTGTCGAGCGGCACCGGGGCGTTCAGCCACGGCCTGTTCACCGGCGCACCGGCCTACGCCCTGTCCAAGACCGCGCTGAACGCGGTGACCGTGCTGCTCGCGAACTCCGCGCGCGGCCGCGGGGTCCTGGTCAACGCGGTCAACCCCGGCCGGGTGCGCACCCGCATGATGCCCGAGGCCGACGGGGACCCCGCGACCGCGGCCGCCGACATCGCCTGGGCCGCCACGCTGCCCGACGACGGGCCGACCGGCACCTTCTTCCGTTCCCGCGAACCGATCGATTGGTGAGGATCCCGATGACCGAAGCCGTGACGGCACTGCCCGCGTTCCCCTTCCGCGTGCGCACCCCCGGGGAAGCGCTCGACGAGTACTCGAAACTGCGCGGGCGGGCGGCGGTGACCCGGGTCCGGCTGCCCGGCGGCCACGAAGGCTGGCTCGTCCTGCGCCACGCCGAGGTCAGGACCGTCCTCACCGACCTGCGGTTCAGCAAGGAAGCGATGACCAGGCCGGACGCGCCGAGGCTGATCCCGGTGCACCGCGGCTCGCGGTCGCTGGTGAACCTGGACCCGCCGGACCACACCCGGTTGCGCAAACTGGCCTCGCGCGAGTTCACCCAGCGGCGGGTCGACACGCTGCGGCCGCGGATCGAGGAGATCACGGCGGGTCTGGTCGACGCGATGACAAGCAGTGCGCAGACCACCGCCGACGCGGTGACCGCGCTGGCCCTGCCGCTGCCGATCACGGTGATCTGCGAACTGCTCGGCGTCGAACCCGCCGAACAGGCGCAGTTCCGGCAGTGGGGCGACAAGGTGCTCACCGTCGGCGGACCGGGCGCGGACGCCGACGCGGCGCGCGAGGCCGCCGGTGCGCTCATGGGCTACCTCACCGGGCTGATCGAGCGCAAGCGCGCCCGGCCGGGCGAGGACCTGCTGACCCGGCTGCTGCAGGCCCAGGAGGACGGCGACTCGCTCGACGACGGGGAACTGCGCACGCTCGCGATGACGGTCCTGATCGCCGGCTACCACACGACGGTCAGCGCGGTGTCGCACCTTCTCGTGCACCTGCTGGAAGACCCGGCGCGGTACCAGTCCATCGTGGACGATCCGGAACTGATCGGCACCGCCGTCGAAGAGGCACTGCGCTACAGCCAGGTCGCCGGCGGGTTCGGCTCGATGCGGATCGCGCTCGAAGACGTCGAGCTCGGCGGGGTGACCATCCGGGCGGGCGAGCCGGTGATCCCGCTGATCAACTCCGCGAACCGCGACGAATCCGTGTTCGCGGCGGCGGACGAGCTCCGGCTGGACCGCACCGACAACCCGCACCTGGCCTTCGGCGCGGGCATCCACTTCTGCCTCGGTGCCGCCCTCGCCCGGCTGGAACTGCGGGTGCTGCTGGAAACCCTGGTGGCCCGGCGGATCCCGCTCGCACTGGGCATCCCGGTGGACGAGCTGTCGTGGCACCTCGCGACCGCGTTCCCCCGCCCGGCCGAGCTGCCGATCCGATGGTGACCGCGCCGAGGTTCGGCATCCTGGGCTGCGCCGACATCGCCGCGCGCAAGACGGCGCCGGCGATGGCCGCCGCGGGCCTGCGGGTCACCGCGGTGGCGAGCCGGTCGGCGGCGAAGGCGGCGGCCTTCACCGCCCGGTTCGGCGGCGAGGCCGTGACCGGCTATGCGGCGCTGCTGGAGCGGCCGGACGTCGACGCGGTGTACATCCCGCTGCCGATCGCGCTGCACCAGGAATGGGCGGAGGCGGCCCTCGAAGCGGGCAAGCACGTGCTGGTGGAGAAGACGGCGACGATCGGGACGGCCGCGGCCGCGCGGCTGGTCGAGCTCGCGACCGCGCGTGGGCTGGTGGTGATGGAGAACTTCGCCTTCCCCCACCACTCCCAGCACGCCGAGGTGGCGGAGCTGGTGAGCAAGGGCGTGGTCGGCGAGCCCCGCCTGATCACCGCGGACTTCGGCATCCCGCCGACGGCACCGTCCGGGATCAAGTACTCCTCCGTCCTCGGCGGCGGCTCGCTGCGCGAGACCGGGTGCTACCCGATCCGGGCGTCCTGGCCCTACCTCCGCACCCCCGAGGTGGCCGGCGCGGTGCTCGTGCGCTCCGGCGAGGTGGACGTGTCCGGCAGCGCGCTGCTGAGCGACGGGAAGGTGGCGGCCCAGTGCTCGTTCGGGTTCGTGCACACCTACCGGAGCACGATGTCGGTGTGGGGCAGCGAAGGCCGGCTGACGTTGGACTGGGCGTTCACCCCGCCGGCCACGACGCGCCCGGTGCTGCGCCTGGAGTCCCAGGACGTGCGGGAAGAGCGGACTCTCCCGGCGGACGACCAGTTCCGCAACGTCCTGCTGCACTTCGCGAGCCTGATCGGCGACCCGGCCGGACGCGCCCTCGAGTACGAAACGCTGCTCACCCAGGCCCGGCTGCTCGAACAGGTCGTCGCGCGGGCGTCGTGAACCCGCTCGTGCACCGTGTCGTGGGTGGCGAGCGGACGCCCGCCACCCACGACCCCGGCGTCAGGCAGTGGCCACGAACGACATGAAGTGCGGGTGCACGTCCAGCTCCAGCACCTCGGTGAACACCTCGTTCAGGATGGCGGTGCCTTCCGAGCTGGTCAGCAATTGCGTCCGGTACGCGCCGGTCTTCATCCGGCCGCCCGATGCGCGGATGACGACCGCCGTGCTGAAGAACGCCGCCGTGCGCCGGAGGTGGTTGAGCGTGCCGTAGCGCTTGCGCTCGAAGTCGTGGAAGTTGTCGCCCGTCCAGAGGTTCCCGACGAAGATCCCGCCCGGCGCCATGAACGTCTTGAGCCGCTCCAGCACTGCGCGGACGTCGCCGAGGTGGTGGATCGCGTCGACGCACATCACCAGGTCCGCGGTGCCGAGGTCGTGCTCGGCCCAGAAGTCGCCCAGCACGAGCTCGAGGTCCTCGTGGTGCACGCGGCCGCGCACGATGTCGAGGCCCTGCTGGGAGATGTCGAGCGCGGTGATGCTCTTCGCCGCGGTGCGGGTCGCCGCGAGACCGGTGAACTCACCGGTGCCGCAGGCGAATTCGAGCACCCGCCCGGTGTCGGCGCCGTACTTCTCGAGGTACTTGCCGATGGTGTCCTTCTGGCTGAGGAAGTGCTCGCGCAGCAGCGGGTGCCGCTCCGCCGCCGCCCGGTCCCAGAACCGCGCCGCCCAGTACTTCCGGCCGTCCGGTGGCACGTTGTCGAGCAGCACCTTGCCGGAACGGGCGAGCATTTCAGCTAACATTCGGTCCCTCGCTCTGCAGTCGGGGTTACTCCGGAACAGCTTGGTCAGATCGTCTCGAAAATCGTTTGGAGCTCGTTGACCCCGGCGGTGACGGCCGCGCCGGCGAGCCACGACCGCCAGGTCGCCGCCACGCCTTCCTTCAGCGACGTCTCGGGCCGCCAGCCCAGCACCCGCTCGGCCTCGCCGACGTCGAGCCAGACGTCCTGCCGGTCGAAGAGCCGGCTCGGCTGGAACTCCACCCGCAGGTCGAGCGCCACGACCGAGCGCACCACGTCCAGCAGGCCCGACAGCGAGGTGCGCACGCCGGAGCCGATGTTGAGGATCAGGGGTTCCGCGGGCCCGGCGCCCCGCAGCCGCCGCATCACGTCGACGACGTCGTCGACGTAGACGTAGTCGCGGGTCGCGGTCACGTCGCCGATCAGCCGCAGCGGCCGGGAATCCAGCGCGGCGGACAGCCAGTGGGCGAGCACGCCCTGGCCGCGCCCGGTCGGCTGGCCCGGGCCGTACACATTGGACATCCGGAGGATCACCGCCGGCAGCTCACCCGCGTGGCTCAGCAGTTCCTCTTCGAGGGCGATCTTCGCCCGGCCGTAGGCGCCCGAGGGCTTCAGCGGCGAGGTTTCCGCGTAGGGCGGGGCGAACGCGGGGTCGTACACGGTGCCACCGGAGCTCGTCAGCACCACCGTCGGCGGGTTGTCCCGGCGGCGCAGCCGGTCGAGCAGGGTGCTGAACAGCACGTGGTCGGCCCTGGCCAGCTCCGGGTGGGTTTCCCCGAGCGCCGGGTTGATGCTGGACGCGAGGTAGAACACGGTCCCGGCGCCGGCGATCGAGGCGGCCAGCTCGCCGTCGCACAGGAACCTCGACTGCCGGGTGAAGCACGCCGTCCGCACTCGCGCGTGGTCGAGCGTCGCCGAAAGCCGGCGTCCGATGAACCCCGCACTTCCGATCACCACCGCCGTGTCGGTAGCGCCGTCCGCGACCACCCGACCAGACATGAGCACCACAGCCTCTCCCCACATCCGCGCCTCCGCGACCGGACGGCCACGACCGTATGGCGCGCGGGTCCAGCCGCATTCGAGTCCGGGCCGAGCACCGCCGAAGACCGTGGGAGGCCACGAGACGCAGGAGGCGGAATGCGAGTTCTGGTGACGGGCGGCGCCGGGTTCATCGGCCGGAACGTCGTCGAAGCACTGGTGGCCGGCGGGCACGAGGTCCGGGTTCTGGACGCGCTGCTCCCCCACGTGCACCCGGCCGGGTCGCCGCCGAAGTTTCCCGACGGCGTCGAGTTCCGGCACGGCGACCTGCGCGACGAGTCCACAGTGGTCTCGGCGCTGCGCGGGGTCGACGCGGTGTGCCACCAGGCCGCGATGGTCGGCCGGGGCAAGGAAATCCGCGACGCGGCGCGGTACGTGACGTGCAACGACCTCGCCACCGCGCGGCTCGTCACCGCCATGACCGAACTGGGCCTCGGCAAGCTGGTGCTCGGGAGCTCGGTGGTGATCTACGGCGACAGCCGCTACGACTGCCCGGTGCACGGCCGGGTCCGGCCCGGCCGCCGTCCGAAGGAAGCCCTCGACGCGGGCCGGTTCGAGGTGACCTGCCCGGAATGCGGCCTGACCGTCGTGGACAGTCCGGTCGAAGAGGACGATCCGCTCGATCCACCCCGCAACGTCTACGCGGTCACCAAGCTGGCCCAGGAACACCTGGCCGGCGCGTGGGCCCGCGAGACCGGCAGCCAAGCGATCGCCTTGCGGTACCACAACGTCTACGGGCCCGAGATGCCCCCCGGAAGCCCGTATTCCGGCGTGACGGCCGTCTTCCGCACGGCCGTGGACCGCGGCACGGCAGCCCGCGTCTTCGAGGACGGCAAGCCGTGCCGCGACTTCATCCACGTCCGCGACATCGCGACGGCCAACGTGGCGGCCCTGACGGCGGCGAGCACGGGATTCCGCGCCTTCAACGTGGCAACCGGCGACCCCCGCAGCATCGCGGAGGTGGCGGCCGCCCTGGCCGCGGCGGCCGGAACACCACCGCCGGTGATCACCGGCGAGTACCGCATCGGCGACGTGCGCCACATCGTGGCCTCACCGAACCGGATCAAGGCGGAGCTGGGCTGGCTCCCCTCGACCGGGTTCGACGAAGGCATGGCGGAATTCGCCAGGGCCCCGATGCGCGCCCCCGTTCCGGTTTAGTACTCCAGTCCTGGATCGGTGGGAGGGCGCTCAGACGACGGGCAGGATGCCGCCGTCCACCCGGTACTGCGCGCCGGTCAGCCAGCGGGCGCGGTCCGAAGCGAGGAACACGACGAGTTCGGCCGCGTCTTCCGGGGAGCCGGGCCGGGCCATCGGGACGTTGAGGCTGGTGGCCAGGTCCCGCTGGGCCTGTTCGAGGCTGACGCCGCGGCTCTCGGCGATCTTGCGGTGGTGGGCGATCGCCCCCGGCGTGGGGATGAAGCCGGGCAGCACGTTCACCACCCGCACGCCGCTCGGGCCGAGTTCGGCGGCCAAGGCCCGGCTGTAGGTGTTGAGCGCGGCTTTCGCCGCCGCGTAGGCGACCTGGCCCGGCTGCGGCAACCGGCTCGCGATCGACGAGACGTGGACGACCACGCCGCGCCCGCGTTCGACCATCCCGGGCACGAGGTGCCGGTCGAGCCGGACCGCGCCCAGCAGGTTGAGCGCCAGATCGGCCTCCCAGCTCTCGTCGCTGCGGACGAGGGTGTCCGCCGGGGGTGAGGCGCTGCCGGCGTTGTCGACCAGGACGTCGACGCCGCCCGCGGTGTCGAGCACCCGGCGGCCCAGGTCCGCGGCCCCCTCGGCGGTGGCGAGATCGGCCGCGAAGAACGTCGCGGGCAGTTCACCCGGCTCCGGCGGTGTGCGGGCGGCGGCCAGGACGGTGGCGCCGGCGGCCGCGAAGCGCCGGACGATCGCCGCGCCCAGTCCGCGGCTGCCGCCGGTCACGAGCACCCGGCGGCCGGAAAGTCCTTCGGGGACGACGTCTTGATCGGGTTCCATGCCACCGAAGATACCTGACTTACGTGTAAGTCAGTTTGCCGGGTGGGATGCTGGCGGCATGAGCGAACGCGCCGACGGCCGGCGTACCGACACCCGTGACCGCATCCGCGCCACCGCCCTGGAGATGTTCACCACGCAGGGGTACGAGCGGACCACGCTGGCCGAGGTCGCGGACCGGCTCGCCATCACCCGTCCGGCCGTCTACCACCACTTCCGCAGCAAGGAAGACGTGTTGACGAGCTCGTACGGCCGGCTCCTGCCCGAGCTGGCCGAGCTCACGGAGTCCCTGCAGCCGTCGCCGGCACCTTGGCGCCGGCGCAGCGAGGCTTTGGACCGGTTCGCCGCGCTCATCCGCGGCGAGCACGGCGCGTTGCTCGTGTGCGCCCGGGTGAACGAGCACGCGCTCGCCGGCCTCCCGGCGGCGGCGGAGCTGCTCCACCACCTCGACGCTCTCACGCGATCACTCGGCCCGGGCGCCGACATCGACGGCCGCATGCGCGCCCGGCTCGCCCTCAGCACCCTGGTGATGGCCGAATCGCGCGGCGCGCAGCTCGGCGGAACAGCGGAGGAACGGGCTGCCGCGGCGCTCGCCCTGGCCCGTGAACTGCTGAACCGGAAGTAGCGTCCCGGACGGCGAACCCCGGTCCGCGAGCTCGGCCGGCGGCATCAGTCCCCCCGTTACCGTTTCGGTCTCGACGAGATCGAGCGAACCTCGACCACTGCACCGGCCTCATGAACAGGCGGGCCTGCCGGATGCGGGACCGGCTCCCCTGACGTCGGGTCGGCGCGGGCACACCGAACCGCCGGCTTCCCGCCATCCGGCCCGGGTCGTGCTCCGCCGGGTGGCGTAATCCGTCAGTTTCTGCCCGGAGTGTGGCACGACGGTGTTAACTTCCGTCCGTCATCCGCTGCCCGAGCGAGGTGTTCGAGTCACAGTGACACTGCACAGGGACAAGTTCGCCGCCTACCTGCGCATGCTGAAAGACCGCAGCGAGCAGGGCTATGAACGGCTCGGCAAGCTGGCCGGGGCCAGTGGCTCCAGCCTGCACCGCTACTGCTCCGGCAAGAGCGTCCCCGCCGACTACCGCGTCGTCCACTCCTTCGGCAAGGTCTGTGGCGCCTCCCCGGCGGAACTGCGGGAACTGCACCAGCTGTGGGCCCTGGCCGACGCCGGCCGCGTCGACGAAGCGGAGCAGACCGGGACCGGTGAGGACGCCGCGCCGCCACGCCGGCGGCGCGCCTACGCCGCGACGGCCATCGCGGTCGTGGTGCTGCTGGCGGGCGGTCTGGTCTGGCTCACCGCCGACGCGTCCCCACCGGCCACCGGCCGGTACGCCGACCGGATGCTGTTCTCCTCGGGGTGCCAGCCGCCGGTCAGCATGGGCCAGCACGACGAGTGCGTCACCGAGGTGCAGAACCTGCTGGTCGCGGCCCACGGGCGGCTCTCGGTCGACGGCTCGTTCGGGCCGGAGACGCTGCGCCGGGTCACCGCGTTCCAGGTGCTGGCGGGCCTGCCCGCGCGCGGTGTGGTCGACGAGGCCACCAAGACCGCGCTGTACGACCGCCGGACCAGCATGGCGACCTGGTCGGCGGCCGTGGTGGAGCAGCGGGTCCGGGCCGTGTTCACCGAAGCGCCGGACACCGCGGTCGCGATCGCGCGCTGTGCCTCGTTCCTCGATCCGCTCTGGGTGCTGCCGAACACGAACGGCAGCCGCAACTGGGGCGTCTTCCAGATCTCCGACGCCCGCCTGCTGGAGCTGGGTGGCTCGCCGCGGCAGGCGTTCGACCCCGTCTGGAACATCGATGCGGCGCACCGTCTGTGGAGCGTGCGCCACGACTTCCACGACTGGCCGGCCTGCTCGGCGGCTCTGACGAGCCCGCAGGCGCACTGAGGACGGGCCGGCGCCGGAAACCCCGCGCGGTTCCCGGCGCCCGCCTCGGCCGGCCGGTCAGACCGTGCCGTTCTCCCACCACCACGACCGGCCGAGGTCGGCCCGGCTGTCCACGTGCTGGTGGTCGGTGTTGTAGGTCTCCAGGCCGGAGAACCCGCACGTCTCGGCCTTCTGGTAGACGGTCTTGTTGGCCACGCCCGGCACGTTCAGGTCGGCCGCGGTGCCGTACAGGTGCATGCTGTCGCTCGCGCCGCCGATCTCCGCGTTGTGCGCGATGCTGCGGAACCCGGAGTTCACCGTGATCGGCTTGTTCCCGAGTTTCTTGCGCAGCGCCTCCAGCTTGTACATGCAGCGCCGGGCGTTCTCCTTGGCGGTGGCCGCGCTGACCTTGCCGCCGTTGAAGGTGCCGCTGTCGCGGTCGGTGAACTCGCTGAAGTTGAAGTGGACGGTGGACCCGTCGCTCTGCTCCAGCGCGTTGAGCGCGGCCTGGGTGGCCGGGCCGGCCTGGCCGTCCGCGCCCAGGCCGTAGGCCGCCTGGAACCGGCGGACCGCCGCCGCGGTGCCGGGACCGAATTCGCCGTCGATCGAGACCCGGCTGTGGCCGGGCGAGTCGGCCGCCCAGCCGGCGACGCGGATCTGGAGTTCGGTGACGTCGGCGCCGGTGCTGCCCTGCGCGAGGGTGCGGGACCACGGGTACGCCTGCGCGGTGCCCGGCAGCAGCAGCGGGCTGACCACCGCGGTCGCGCCGACCACCACCGCGCCGCGCAGCATCGTGCGGCGGCTCATGGGGAGACTCATTCTCGTCCTTTCCTAACGGGGATTCAGCGGTTGGCGAGCTGGTCGAGGTCGGCCTGGGTGCCGTTGAAGACGTCCCCGGTCGCCGGCGCGGGGATGCCGTCGGGGATGGCGGCGTCGGTGTACTGCCACATCAGCCAGGTCTTCGACCCGGTGGGCAGCGCCGGCTGGGTGACGGACTGCCGGTAGTCGGCGAGCTGCATGGGGTAGGCCGAAAGCGCCGTGGTGCCGCCGAGGCAGGCGTCCAGGAACGACTTCTGGGTGTAGATGATCGGGGTCCGGCCGAACGCCGCCTGCACCTTGTCCAGCCAGGCCTTGGCGTCGGCGACGGTGACGTACGGCGGGCAGCCGCCGGAGCCGTCGTCCTTCCACTCCAGGTCGAACACGGGCGGCAGGTCGCCGGCGCGCTTGCCGGTGTACCCGGTGGCCTTCACCGCGGCGATGAACCGGTCCGCCTGCGCGCCGCCGGTGCCGGCCGCCGTGCCCGTGTAGAAGTGGTACGGCCCCACGGCCAGGCCGGCGTTGCGCGCGGCGGGCAGGTCGGTGGCGAGGTAGTCGTCGGTGACGTTCAGGCCGCGGGTCGCCTTGACCGTCGCGAACTCGACGCCGGACGTCTTCACCGCGCCCCAGTTGATCGGCGCGCCACCCGGGTGCTGGTACTTCGCCGTGTCGACGCCGTCGATCGGGTGCCCGGCGGGCTTCGGCGGCGTGCAGTAGGTGTTGCGGCTGGACCAGTCGGCGACCTTCGCCCACGTGGTGGGCCCGGCGACGCCGTCGGCACTGGCGTTGACGCAGTGCTGGAACTGGATCACCCGGTTGCGGGTGCCGTCACCGAAGTTGCCGTCCACCGTCAGCGGCGGGTAGTGGCCGGGCTCCATGGCGAGGTTCAGCCGGCACTGGAGTTCCTTGACGTCGGCGCCGGTGGATCCGCTCTGCAAGGTCGGGCGGGCGGTGGAATGGCCGCACACCACGCTCTGCGCGGTGCCCGCCGTGCCCTGGGTGGCGCACTTGCGCGGCCGCGTGGACCACGAGTTCAAGGCGGCCCACGTGTTCGGCCCGATCTGGCCGTCCACGCTCAAGGCGGCGCACTTCTGGAACACGCGCACGCGGGCCTCGGTCGCCGGGCCGAAGGAGCCGTCCGCGCCGATGGGCGTGTACCGGCTCGCCTTGGTCGCCAGGTTCAGCTGGCACTGCGCCTCGGCGACCGCGGCGCCGGTCGCATCTTGTTTCAGGGTGGGCTGGGTACTGGTGTGCCCGCACACCGCAACGGGTTCGGCCGCAACCGCGGCTGCGGCGGGGAACACCAGCAGCACCGCGACGGCCACAGCGAGTCTTTGCATGGCGAGAAGGCTGGCACCGGCCGCGCTGCCGATCGCCCTTCAGCGGCCGACCCGGGACGCCGGGACGGTCCCACCCCACCGGACCAGCGGGAACGCCACCCCGCTGGGACACAGCAGGGACGCTGAGCCCGATCGGCCCGGCCGTGGCCGCCAAGCTGGACGAAGCCCGCGACCGGCACCGTGCCGCTGGGGCCGGCCCCGGTCGCCGTCGACGACCTCGCCGCGGTCGAACGCCGGCACGGCCCCCCGCATCCGGATGCCCACCGGGCAGAACATCGCCGACCTCCTCCGCCGCGGCCTCCGCCCGCTCGACCGCGCGGTGACCAGCCGCTGTGCTTCTTCGGGCTCCAACGACCGCGCGAACACCTCAGGCGTCCGTGCCATGACTCCCTTCCACCGGCAAGCCGAGGCACTGGTCACGCCCACCACCTCGCGTCAACGCACCGGTGCCGTGGCCCGCTCGAGCGCGTCGAGTTGCCGCTGCACGCGCCGGGCGTCGTCGTCGCGGCCTTGCTGCCGGCAGAGTGTGAGGGCGTTTCGCCACGTCTCGCGCGCTTCGCCCTGCCGTCCGAGCGCCGCGTACGCGGCTCCGAGCCGGTCGAGGGTGCCGGCTTCCTCCGTGGAGGAACCGATTTCGCGGAGCTGGACGAGGGCCTCGCGGTAGCGGGCGACCGCCTCGGCGTGCTCCCCGACGTGGTGCGCGATGTAGCCGAGACTGTCCGAGGTGGTCGCCTGGCCCTCGGCGTTGCCTTGGCGGCGGAACAGGTCCAGCGCGGCTTCGCAGCTTTCCTGGGCTTCGTCGTAGGCACCGAACTGGGCCGCGTACCAGCCGATCGCGTTGAGCGCACCGGCTTCCCAGTCGGCGTTGCCGACGTCCCGGCTGATGCGCAGCGCCTGCACGGCGTGCTCGCGGGCCTTGCGGTGGTCTCCCCGGGCCCCCAGGCGGCGGCGAGGGTCCGGTGGGTGTGGGCCTGGTTGGTCAGGTCGTCGTGCCGCTCGGCCAGGGTCAGAGCTTCCTGCAGGTGGACGTTCGCCTCCGCGTGGGCACCCAGGTCGGCGTGCGCGCGGCCGAGCAGGCGGTGGGTGAGGATCCGGGTCGCCGGGTCGGCGAGGTGCCCGGCCGCCGTCATCGCGGCCTGCCAGGTGGCGAGCCGGTCGTGCAGGTGTCCCTGCCGGCGGTGGAACGTCTCGAGCGCCCAGGCCAGGTCCCACGTCGTCCGGTGGCGCCCGTTCTCCGACGCGGTGTCCAGGGCCGCCAGCAGGCAGGCGTGCTCGGTGTCGAACCAGCTCAGCGCGGCCGAGTCGTCGGACAGCTCGGGGACGGCGTGCCGGGGCGCGGGTGGCACCGCGTGTCTCGGTTCCCGCTGCGGGTTCAGGAGCCGGTCGGCCCGGAGCGCGGTGTGCAGGGAGAAGTCGACGACCCGGTTTTGCGCCGCGGTGCGGAGGTGCGCGGGCAGCCCGGCGGCCGTGTCGGTGGCGTGCCGGCGGATCAGGTCGTGGAGCCGGTAACGGCCGCGGCCGGTCCGGGTGAGCAGTGACGCCTGTTCCAGTCCGCGCAGGATCCGCCGGGTGTCCGCGGCGGGCCGGTCGATCAGGGCGGCGACCGCCTCGGGGCCGTGGTCGGGCCCGGGCGCGACCCCGAGCAGGGCGAACGCGGTCGTCTGCTCCGGCTCCAGCGCGTCGAGGGACCACGACAGCACGGTGGGAAGGCTGGCGGTGGGGTCGTCGTCGGCGAGGGCCTGGAGCCCGGCGTCCCGCAGTTCGTCGGCCAGCACTCCCAGCCGGAGGTCCGGCCGCAGCTGGGCGCGCGCGGCGACGATGCTCAGCGCCAGCGGGAACCCACCGCAGAAGGCGATCAGCCGGTCCACCGCTTCCCCCTCGGCCGTCGTGCGGGCGGCACCGAGCCGGCTGGTGAGCAGGAGGCGGGCTTCGTGCTCGGGCAGGACGTCGAGGCGGAGGGGATGGGCCGCGTGCCCGGTCACCAGCCCGGTGAGCTGGGTGCGGCTGGTCACCAGGACGGTGCAGGTTTCCCCGCCCGGCAGCAGCGAGGCGACCTGGGTGGTGTCCGCGGCGTTGTCCAGCACGAGCAGCATCCGCCGGCCGGTGACGAGGTTCCGGAACAGAGCCGCGCCGGCGTGCGGGTCGATCGGCACCTGCCGGGGTTCGACCCCGAGGGCGTCGAGGAACCCGCGGATCGCGGTGGCCGGCGCCATCGGCGCCCGGTCGGGGCTGAAGCCGCGCAGGTCCACGTACAGCTGGCCGTCGGGGAACCGGGCGGCGTGGTGGTGTGGCCAGTGCAGGGCCAGCCACGTCTTGCCGATGCCGCCCGCGCCGGCGATCGCCGAGATGACCACCGTGCCGCCGGGCTCGCCGGGGGCCAGCGCGGCGTCCAAGCGGGCCAGGTCCTCGTCGCGGCCGACGAACTGCCGGGGGGCTCTCGGGAGCTGGTGGCACACCGCCGGCGCGCCCCCGGCCGTGCGCGTGGTGCTCAGCAGTGTCCGATGCAGGTCCTGGAGCGCGGCGCCCGGGTCCGTGCCCAGCTCTTCCACCAGGCACGTCCGGATCCGGCGGTAGTGCTCCAGCGCGTCGGCGACCCGCCCGGCCTGGTGCAGGGCGCGCATGTACTGACCCGCGACGTGCTCGTCGAGCGGCTGGTCGACGACCTGCGTGGCGAGCTCGGCGACCAGTGCCTCGCCCTCCCCCGCCCGCAGCCGGGCGTCGACGAGCGCGCGTCGCGCGGCGAGCCGTTCCTCGCCCAGCTTCCGGCGTTGCGCTTCGGCCCATTCGCCGCCGAGGCCGGTGAGCGCCTCCCCGCGCCACAGGTCCAGCGCCCTGCTCAGCAACCCCGCCGCCGCCGCCGGATCCGGTTCGCCGCGGGCTTGGGCGCACAACGTCCGGAACAGCGGAAGGTCCAGCACCGGCCCGGTGTCCCCGGTCGTCAGCACGTAGCCGCCGGATCGGCGCACGATGTCCAGGCCGTCCATTCCGGCGAGCGCCTGTCTCAGCCGGGAGACGTAGCTGTAGAGCGTCGCCCGGCCCCGGCGCGGTGGTTCGGTGCCCCACATCCGCTCGAGCAAGCGGTCGACCGGAACGACCCGGTCGGCGTCGACGGCCAGGGCCGCGAGCAGGCAGCGCTGCCGGGTGGTCCCGAGGCCGACCGGCCTGCCGTCGACCTCGACGGCGACCTCGCCGAGCACACGGACAACGAGCACCGAGCCCTCCCCGGATCGGATCTGACGAACCAGTCATAGCAAGAGGGAACGCGGGCAGTGGCCCGGGTGCTCGGCGTGGCGGCCGTCGCCGCGGGAGCGCTGGTCGTGGGGCCGCTCGGGAGCCAGGCGGCCTCGGCCGCGCCGCTGGCGTGCACGGCTGTCGGCAACGCCTCCGGCACGGTCTCCGCGTTCACCCTGTACGACAACACCGGCTACTCCGGAAGCTGCATCACGTTCTACCGCTACGGCTCCTGCACGGCGTCCACCACCGACACCGAGGGCTTGTACAACCTCGCCGGCTGGGGCTGGGACAACCGGGCGGGTTCGGTGCACACCTACCACTCCTGCGACGTCCGGCTCTACGACGCGCGGGACTGCCCGAGCACCGGCACGCGCAGCACCTGGGTCGACCAGAGCGCCGACCTCCGGCTCGGCAGCATCAACTGGCAGAACCGGGTCAGCTGCGTGGTGACCAGCTGACACCCCGGCGCCGGGATCAGCGATCCCGGCGCCCCCGGGTCACGGCGTCGGCGGTTTGCGGATCGGGTTTCACCCACTGGCATGGGACGGATCGTCCGTCGCCACACTGCTGTCAGGTGGTAGGCCCGGCAGCGAACGCGGCGAGGTCGGCAGCTGTGCCGGCGAAGACGTCCTGATCGCCGGGGAAGGTGCCGGACTTGGCCCACTGGTAGAACGTGTAGGCACTCCATCCGGCCGGCATCCCGGGCGGGCCGCCCGCGTCCGAAGCCACCGGCGAGATCCACAACGGCGAATGAGCCGGGACAGTCACATCCCCACCGGTGCAGTGGTTCCACCAGCCGCGGGTCGTGTAGATCACCGGCCGGCGACCGGTCCGGTCGTGCACCGTGGTGACGAAGTCGGTGAGCCACGCCGTCACCTCGGCCGCTGTCCGGTTGTAGCACCACCCCGCCCAGTCCGCGGTCGAGTACGGGTTGTATTCGATGTCGAGCACCGGCGGCAGCGTCTTCCCGTCGTCGGTCCAGCCACCACCGTTCGCGACGAAGAAGTCGGCCTGGGCGGCGCCGGAATCCCTGTCCGGCAATCCGAAGTGATACGCCCCGCGCACGAGTCCCGCGTTCGCCGACCCCGCGTAGTTCGCCGCGAACGTCGGGTCGAGGTAAGTCGTGCTCTCGGTCGCCTTCATGTACGCGAACTTGGCGCCCTTGGCCGCCACCCCGGGCCAGTCCACGGTCTTCTGGTAGTGGCTGACATCAAGCCCCGGCAAACCGCCCGGGGGTGCGGCACTTACCGACGCGGCCCGCGGAGCGGTCCTCTCGGCAGCCGGAACGGACGACCCCAGGAAGTCCGCCTCGGGATGAAGCCGGCCGAACCCGGTGGCCGGCAACGTGCCGGCGTCTGAAACCTGACAAGGTCCGATCATCATCGTCCCGGTGAGAATCACCGCTGCCACACCCGTGCCGGCCACTGCGCGCATTGAGCGGAGTTTCACGAACAGCCCCTCTGCCATTCTTGGACGACTGCCTGTCCTTCGTACCGCCACGGCACATCCGACTCGCCGAAGACCTCTGGCTCACACTCGGCCGCCGAGACCTCAATCCCGCCGGTGCTCGGAAACGAGAGAGCTGAGCCGATCGACCTGCCTGGACCTGCGGCTGCCGGTGAGACGGTAGTAAGCCAGCGGGCGCAGCGGCACCGGCTCCCCTGCGGCAGAGCCTCGGACGACCACGTTCGGCACACAGAGACGGACGATCGGGAGACGGGTCTCCTCCACCTCGATAGTGCCGACGCTGGGCCACGGAATCGGCTCCGACGAACGCACGCCCGACCGCACGACGATTCCGGATTGATCGACCACGACTCCTCTGCGCACGCCGAGAAGCAAAAAGTAAGCGCCGAGCGCGACGATGGCGATACCGATGATTTTCGACGCCGCGTCGAAGCCGAAGAAAATGGTGGCGACTCCGATGCCTGCGAACACGAGCCCACACGCATCCAGCAAGAGGTTCCATGAAGAACCGAGCTTGACTCTCCGCGCTCGGCGGCTTTGCTGTGACATGTGGTTTCTTTCTCCCGCCTGGAAAAGACGAACCGGCCGCGACATTCGGAAGGGTCTGGGGTGTCCGGCGAACCGCTTCGCCGGACACCCCAGACTAACCGCCGAGGTCAGCAGCCGCGGTGGTGGACCCGGCAGCCGTAGAACCTCAGGCCCTGCGCGCCGCCCGAACCGGCGCCGACGATGCCCTTGTGCCACCAGCGCATGCTCTTCCACGTCTTGGTGTAGATCTTCGGTTGCCGCCAGAACTTCAGACGGCCGAACTTCGCCAGCCGGGCACCGATGCCGACGGTGCCGAACGTCGCGGCGGTGAACAGCGCATCCGCGGTGTTCGCTTTCCACGTGGCCTTCCAGCCTCCGCCTTCCTGAGCGCGCTGTTGCGCCCGAACGGCAAGTGCCCCGGCTTGGAGCGCACCACAGGCCCCCCATCCGACAGCGGGAACAAAGCAGCCTACGGTCGCGCCGACCGTGACGATCGTGCCGCGGTTGTTCCAGGCCCACTGGCCGGCTTGGGCGACCTTGTGACCGGCCCAGCCGACCGCACTGGTGAACCAGTTACGGCCATCGAGATCGAGCTTGTTGACCGGGTCGGCCATGACGTACTCGTAGTCGTTCGCCGATCCTCCCTCGACGGGGTCGACGGAGAGGAACCGGCCGAGCAGCGGACTGTAGGGACGAGCACCCATCTGGACGAGCGCCAGCGCACCGGCGTGTTCGTAGCCACGTTGGTGCTGGCCGAGCCAGCCGTAGTCCAGCTGGCCGGGCTGGTTGTCGGGCACTGCGTCGTTGTCGACGGTTCCCGTGCTGGTGAGCGGCTCGCCGAAGGGGGTGTAGCTGCGCAGTTCACCGACCTGGTTGCCGGCGTCGTCGCAGCTGGCCGCGATGTCGCCACGGACGGTGGGCAGGTCCCAGCCGGCCGAAGAACCGCCGTTCGTGAACTTGGCGGAGTAGAGCACACCCGCGGGCAAGGTGATCGAACGGGTGAGAAGCCGCTTGTCCGCTCCCAGTGTCAGATCGGTTTCGTCCCCGCTGCCGGTGTACCCGTACAGGACATCGCCGGAACTGTCGCCTTGGGTGACACTGCGCCGGACGATCCGATCCGTCGCGTCGCGCGCGTAGGCGATGTCGGCCGGGTCTGCTCCTGTCGTGCGAGCGGTGAGGTTGCGATCACCCGAGTCCCACCCGAGGAAGGTGGTCGAGGCCCCGCTGGTGAACTGAGTGGTGTTCCCGTGGGAGTCGTAGCCGACCCCGGTGATGGTGGTGGCCCCGTTCGTGGCGAGGAGCCGGTCGGCCGCGTCGTAGCAGTAGCCGGTTTCGGCCGTGCCCGACGCCGTCTGGTCCAGCATTCGCATCCGGTTGGTGTTCAGCCCGGCGTTCGCCTGTGTGCCGGTGGGACAGACCGCGGAGGCCGACGAGGTGAAGTCGTAGGTGTAGTGGTGTCCCGCCACGTACGCATCGACCATCCGGCCCGCAGCGTCGTAGCCGTAGTTGGGTCCGTCCGGCCGGGGATCGAGCCCGCCCAGCGATTCGTCGACGATGGTCCCGGCCCGAGTTCTGCCGACCTGGGAGACGACGGTCTTGTTGTCCCGCGTCTTCCAGGTCAGCGTCGTCGGACGGCCGGCGTCGTCCTTGCCGATCGCGGTCAACGCGACCCCGTTGGCGTAGGTGACGCTCGACGGCTCGCCGGCGTTGTCGTAGCCGGTCGTCGCGAGCACGGTGTTGCCGAGCTTGGTGTCCAGTACCCGGCCTGCGTCGTCGTAGGTGTAGGTGGTGCTCTGGACGACGTCACCCGCGCCCGGCGGGAAGACCTTCTGCTCGACGACCCGCCCGACGAGATCGTAGCTGCTGGTCGTGCGGACTCCGTGGACGTCGGTGTACGACACCACCCTGCCCAGCAGGTCGAGC
Organism: Amycolatopsis sp. NPDC058278; assembly: GCF_042881395.1. NCBI lineage: Bacteria > Bacillati > Actinomycetota > Actinomycetes > Pseudonocardiales > Pseudonocardiaceae > Amycolatopsis > Amycolatopsis sp. NPDC058278. Next base: position 148,801 of record NZ_JBHVXZ010000006.1, read on the forward strand.
TGCGTGGTGACGGTTCCGGTGGCGTCCGAGACCGATGTGATCAGCGGGTTGCCCCCGACGGCGTAGTCGTTGGTGACGGTGCGCTCGGGTGCGGTCGGGTTCGCCGGGGTCTTCACCGTCAGCACCCGGTCGCGGGCGTCGTAGGTGGTGCAGGTCCAGTCGCCCGAAACGGATTTCGCGAGGATGCGTCCGGAAGCGTCGTAGACCTGCTCGTCGACACGAGCCTGCCCGTTCGCCGGCGTGGCCGACACGGTCGTCTTCGTCAGCCCGGCCTGGTTGATCGCGGGGCTTCCCGCCACGCACGGGTTGCTCCGCGCCTCGGTGTCCCCGTAGTAGGCGATGGCGCTGACCGCGCCGCTGGGCATGGTCTTCTTGGTCGCGCGCAGGTAGCCCGTACCAGGGGTCTCGTACGAGGTCCCGGTGGTCAGCCGCGTGGTGCCCGACCCGGTGGTGGCGCTGGTCGCCAGACCGTAGGCGGCGTCGAGCCCTGCTTCGGTGTACTGGCTGGTGCTCACCTTGTCGGGAACCCCATTGGATTCCGACGTCGTGGTCGACGTGGCGAGGCCGTAGCGCGGCCGCAACTGAGTTCCGGGTACGAGTTCCTGGACTCCCGCCGGGGTCGTCCAGTTGAGGTCGAGCTTGGCGTATCCGCCGTTGTCGTAGTAGTCGATGCGGATCTTCTTGACCTGGCCCGCGGTGTCGCTGTGGACGGTGGCCTGGCGTTCGGTGACGTTGCTGATCTGCCAGTAGTCCATGACGAGCTGGTCGTCGATCCACATGCGGATGCCGTCGTCGACGGAGGCACGGAGCTTGTAGTCGCCCGCGGCGGGGAATGCGATCTCGCCGTTCAACCGCAACGAGAACGCGTCACCCGAAAGCCCGGGGGTGACGTCCGTGCCGTACTCCCAGGAACTCTTCACACTCCCGCCGGCGCCGCCGATTCCGGTCGTGTATGCCTTGGGCGCTCCGGTGAGAGTGATGTTGTCGTAGAACGCGGCCGACAGCCCGGTCAGGTTCTCATCGTAAGCCGTGTGGCTGCGAGGCACGGAGTTCACACAGCCCGCGGCCGGTGTCTGCCCGGTGAAGCACGACGCGGGAGCGGGCCCGTAGGAGTCGACCGGACGGTCGGCGTAGTCGTACACCGTTGTCGAGACGCGACCTGCCGAGTCGGTCGAAGTCAGCTTCTGGTCCTTCTGGTTCCAGGTCTGACTGGTGGTCCTGCCAGTGGCATCGGTGGTGCTCAACAGCCGATCGGCGTCGTCATAGGTGACCTTGGAGAAGAATCCGGCGGCGGGGGCCGATCCGGCGACGGTCAGCGAGGTCGACTTGCCGGCAGGATCGTAGGTGTATCCGCGCCGGGGCCGGGGCTGACCGGGCGCGGGAGCCTGGACGAGAACTCCGGAGACCTTCGGCTTTCCCGAACTGGTGTCGTAGCTGATCTCCGAGCGGACGTCGGCGGCATTGGCCCGGTTGGCCGGGTCGGCGGCGATCCAGTCGTTGATCAACGACGACCGCTGGGTGGTCATGAGGCCGGTTGCGTCGTAACCGTAGTCACTGACTTCGGCACCCGGATCCTCGATACGGGAAAGCCGGCCCTGGGTGTACCAAAGGCGGGTTTCCGTCCCGTCCCAATAGCTGATCCGGCACAGCATCTGAGCCGGCGCGAGGGCATCCGCCCCGGCCGGGGCGCCGGCTGCGCCGTAGCAGTCGTCGCCCGCGCGGTTGTAGTGCAGAACCTGTGACCGCTGGGAGACGGGGTCCTTGATTTCTCGCAGCCGCGAGGGCGATCCGTCGTAGATGTACTGCAGCGTGGCCGGTTTGCGGCTGTCGACGACGCTCGACTGGCTTTCCAGCTTGCCGTCGGAGCGGAACACGTAGACGCTGCCGCCATCGGTCAGCGTGACCTTGCCGGCAGTGTCGAGCGCGAGGATCCCGCTTTCGTTGTCGGGGGCGGTGTAGCCGCCGGTGCTCTTCTTGGTCCAGGTGTGCTTGGCTCCCGACGCGTCCGTCAAGACGATGTTCTGGTCGGTGACCTTGGCTTCGGTGTAGCTCGAGCCGTCACCGTCCAGGTCGGCCGAGAGCGTCCAGCCCTGCGGCAGCACCGGCAGGTCACTGGTGAACAACCAGTCCGCGGGGACGATCTGCGGCGCGACGGTGGTGTTGTCGGAAGTGCGGACGAACAGCCGCATCTTCGCCGCACCGGTCGCTTCGGCGTTCTCCACCTTGATCGGGACGCGTTGGCCGGCGGTCAGCGAGACGTTGGTGGACTGGGTCCAGTTCAGGTCACTGGCGTTGTTGACCTCGTAGACCTTGGCGTTGTTGATCCACACGGTGCCGCCGTCGTCGTGCACCCCGGCGAACTGGTAGGTCCCGGTGACCGGGGCTTGGAAGAAGCCTTCCCAGCGGGCGACGAACCAGTCCGCGGGCAGCGCGGGCGCGAACGGCGAGTCGGTGCCCCAGTCGACGTTGACCTGCGGCTCGGGCCGCACCAGCACCGGCTGCTGGGCGTCGTTGATGATCCCGTTGTGCGACAGGTCGGCGAAGTAGGACGCCTTCAGGCCCTTGTTCTCCACCTGCTGGGAGTTGTAGGTGAACGTCAGACCAGCGCTTCCTGCGACAGTCGTGAAGCTCGGACTGGCCTCCGATACCGAGGCGTTGCCATTGGCCAGGTTGACGCTGACCGGCCCCGCGGTGTCGACCGGCGAAGGGCCGTGGTTGCCGATGCGCTGATCGATCTTCAGATGGCCGATCCAGGTCGGGGTGATCGTGGTGGCGCCGCTGTAGGTCATCGCCTGCCAGGTGTAGGCGACCCCGTCCTGCAGCACTCCCGCCGGGACCGTCCAGGTCGGAGTGGTCAGGCAGCCGGACTCGGCCACGACGCCGGACTTGCCGTCGGCGCCGGTGGCGATGCGGAAGCAGTACTTCACCGCGTCACCGTCCGGGTCGGTCACCGGGGCGGCCGACAATGTCGGGGTCAGCGACGTCGACACCGTGCCGTCCGCCGGGCCGACCAGCGTCGTCGCCGGCGCCGGGGTACCGGTGTCCACGGTCAGGGTGGCGTTGAGGTTCTTGTACGTCCACGTGCCCGCGTTCTCCGCACCGATCAGCATGAACGACACGTTGACATCGCGGGCGTTGACCCGGCCCCGCAGGAAGTCCGTGAAGGCCTGGCTGGAGAACGAGCCCACGTCCCCGACCAACGCGCCGGCCAGGAACGGCCCGACACCGTTGAAGTCGTTGTTCGACGCGTGGTAGAGGTTCGTGTTCCAGGTCTTGACCGACCCGACCACGCTGGTGTTGCGGGTGAGGTCCATGGTCGCGCCGACCACCGTCTTGCCCCACAGCGGCGAATAGTCGAAGTGCGCCACCGACCGGTTGTAGGTGTCCCCGTTGGCCTGGCTGTTCCCGACCCGCAGACCACAGTTGTTGCAGTTGGTGCCATCCGAGCGGTAGGCGAAGGAGTACTGCACCCCGAACGTCACCGTGGGGTCCACCGATACCGGATACACCCGCTTCGGGTCACGCAGCCAGTTCGGGTCCACCGCGACGGTCAGCCACCAGTCGTTGCCGGCCTTGTCCAAGGCGTAGCTGCCGCCGGTCATCGCCGGCGCCGTCACCCCACCACCCGCGGAATCCCACGTTTCGATCGGCGGCAGCACGAACTTCGCGGCCCCGCTCTTGTCGGCCAAAGTGACCGAGCCGTTCTTCTCCAGCTTCGGCGTCAGATCCCCGGTGGTCAGCTTGAACTTCCACGACGAACGCCCATCGGCCGGCGGCCGCTTGAGCTTGATGGTCTCTTTCACGGCACCGGGGGTGACCTCGTAGTCCAGGTCCGTGCCCGCGGCGACCTCCGGATAGGTGACCGAGTCACCCTTGACCGCCGCGGCCGCCGGGGCGGACTGGTCCAGGGCCAGGCCCGCGGTGTGACCGCCGGATTCGACCTGCAGCACCGCGGCGTCGTTGGCTTTGGTGGCCAGCGACGGGCTCAACGGGTGGTTGTCCGCGTCGGCGCGTTTGGTCGCCGGGTCGGTTTCCAGGGTGGTCTGGACCGGCTGCCACTGACCCTGCTCGTCCTGGACGTTCAGCGGCTGGTTCGACTCCCGGACCGAATGCGTGCCATCCGGGTTGACGTACTCGGTGGTGAACATCGTCCGCGACACCGGCTTCGACCGCTGCGGGTCGAAGTGCGTCCCTGCGCCACCGTCCAACCGGGACTGAGCTGCGAAGTCCGCCTTCGACGGTACCTGCGCCGCCACTGGCGCCGCCGCGGCCGAAGGCAGCAAGCCGACCTCACGCGGATCGATCGGCTTCGGCGCCTCAGCCGAGCGCGGCGGGGCCGCGATCGCTTCGGTACCGCTGACAAGCAGGATCATCGTCAAGGCGAGCACAACGGCTCTCGCCCAGCGGACTCGGCGGACAGGATGCGACAACCGCAACACAGCCAGTTCCTCCCCCGGCAACCCGGCATTCCGCCGTGGTCGCCCCCAATGGCCCACGGAGCACTTCTCGCCGCCGCGGGTCTTGCCAGGGCTCTTCGCACACGTCTTGTCCGGTGCTCGAAGGTCGGGAATACCTATCCCCTCGCCCGCACCGCACATCGGCGGAACCTCCCACGCCTGTTACATGGAGCGAACGAGACGAGACACACAGTTGTCAAATGATCATCAATCCGGTAGGCGCGTGAACGGGATCGGCACCCATGCCGCCCCACCAGCCGGCCGCGACCAGTCAGAACCGGCCGGACTCCATTGCGGCGACCTCGGCGCTGTCGCCGGCGCACGATGGATGCCGTCGACCAGGTCGGCGCGTGCTCACTGGAACGTTCTCCGGGCGAACAAGAGCAACCCGGCCGACCGCAACCAGCCGTACGACTTCAGCGACTGGATCAAGATCGTCCGGGGGTTCACCGGCGACGCCGCGACCGCCGACACCGTCATCAATCCGTTTGGCGGCTACGCCACCCCCATCTGGAGACTGACACCAGCCTCGTATCAAAGATAACGCAAGCTTGCTTCCATCGATCTTTCCAGTGATACGCTGCAGCCAGTATCACTGGAAACACCTGGTGGAGGAATGTTCGACATGTCCGACAAGCTGCGCATCATCGGTCTTGAGGAACACCTGGTCCTGCCGGTTCTGCTCGACGCGTGGAAGAGGGCCGGAGTGCAGCCGCACCGCTACGGTGACGACCACCCGGTCACGCAACGGCTGCGTGACGTCGGCGATCGACGTCTCGCCGACATGGACGACCAGGGCATCGATGTCGCGGTGCTGTCCCTGGCCTCGCCGGGCGTGCAGAACCTTGCGGCGGCCGACGCCGTGAGCGTCGCACGTGAGGCCAACGACGCGCTCGCCGAGATCGTCGACGCCAACCCGCTGCGGTTCCAGGCACTCGCGGCCATCCCGACGTCCGCACCCGAAGCCGCCGCGGCGGAGTTGGAGCGTGCGGTCACGCGGCTCGGCTTCCGCGGCGCGATGCTGTACGGCCGCACCGGCGACAAACTGGCCGACTCGCCGGAATTCGACGACCTCTACGCCACCGCCGAACGGCTTCGCGTCCCGCTGCACTTCCACCCCCAGGCCCCGGTGCAGGCGGTCCAAGAGGCGTATTACTCGGGACTGCCCGACGGCGTGGGTCCGGCGCTGGCGACCGCCGGGCTGGGCTGGTACTACGACCTCGGCGTGCAGTACCTGCGGATGATCTTCTCGGGGGTGTTCGACCGGCATTCCGAACTGCAGGTGATCGCCGGACACTGGGGCGAGGTCGTCCTGTTCTACCTGGATCACGTCGGCGTCCTGCAGGGCATGGCGAAGCTGCAGCGGCCGCTGGCCGACTACTTCCGCCAGAACTTCTGGGTGGCCGGCAGCGGGACCGTCAGCGAGCGCTACCTACGCTGGACGGCCGAGGTCGTCGGAACCGACCGCATGCTCTACTCGACCGACTACCCCTACACCTTCGGCACCCGCCCCGGTGGCTTCCCCTACCTGGACACCAGCGGCGGCATCGCCAGATCCTTCCTCGAAAACGCACCCTTCACCCAGGAGGAGAAAGCCGCCATCGGATCCGGCAACTGGGAGCGGCTGACCGGCCACCTCGCCTGATTGTCCACACGCGACAATCTGCCATTTTCCCGGTGGATACGGCATTTCGAGAAAGAGCCACCATGACTGTCCGATCTGACGCCCGCACCGACGACCGACCCTCAGCCTTGGCAGACAGGATCGGACGAGTACTGCTTGCCCTCTGCGCGATCGCCACACTGGGCGCGTTCACGTACGGCATCAGCATTCTGTTCACCGTCTCGCCCGATCGCCTGATGTCCGAAGCATGGCGGACCCTCGCCTACCTCCTCTTCGCCGGCCTCTACACCATGATCATCACAGCGCCGCGCAACCAACGCGGCCCCTGGGAGCTCATCTTCCTCCACAAGATCGCCATCACCGTCTTCGGCATCGTCGCGGCCACGGGCAACACACCCGACGCCGCGACGACCTGGCCCATCGACCTCAGCCTCGTAGCGGCGACGGCCGTCGCCTACGTGCTGTGCCGCGGCTGGCAAGGCTGGCGAACCAACCCCACCACGGCGAGCGCCACACGTACCCGCTCAACCAGATGACGTAACCGGGCGGTGTCGGGCACTGGTCGATGCTCGACACCGCACACATCATCGGCCGGCGGCGCCACCGTCCTGCTGTTCCTGTGGCACCACGGCATAACCCGATGTTTCCGATGCGGCGGGACTCGGCGTGGCGGCGAGGCGCTGGTTGGCCCGGACACCGACCACCCGCCGAGCGGACGCCCGCGTTCGCGCCGAGGAACTACCGGTGGCGCCGCCTGTGGCTGTCGCGACGGATCAGCCCTCCTGCTGCTGCGACACAGCGACCGCGTGCGAGGAGGTCGCCGCGCCGGAGATGAGCAGACAGGCCATCACGTCGGCGGAGGTGCGCGGCATACCGGTTTCGTTGGGAGCCGCGCGGGTGTTCGGTGAGGTCAGGAGCAAGTGGTGGGTGCGGGCCGCCCGGCGAAGCGGTCGCCCAGCCAGGCGCGCGGCCGGCAGGCCGGCGGTCTCGCCGGCGATGTGGTCACCCGGCACGAGCGCGAACACGGTGCGGACGCCGGCGGAGCACCAAGCGCGGTTCAGGGCCTGCGCTTGGCCGAGCGGCACGATTTCGTCGAAGGCGGCGTGGTACTGGAACACGGGCACGGTCGGCGCCGGTCGGGTGGTCAGGTTGTTCTCCGCGTACACCGCGGCGACGTCCGGGCGTGCGTCGAACTGCCGGATCATTTCGCCGGTGGAGTAGCCGCTGAACTTCTTCAGCGGAAAACTGGCGACGCGCTGAGGGAGTCATCGAGCGGGAACCGGCCGGGGTAGGCCTGTTGCAGGCCGATCAACGCGTACAGCTGCAGGCCCTCTCCGAGCAGGCTACCGTCCAGTGATTCGGCGACGTTCGCGATGTCGGCCGGCAACCGCCGGACACGTCGGTGATCAGCTGCAGGTCCGGCGCGTAGGCCGAGGCCAGGGACGCGGCCCAGCTCGACGCCCCGCCACCTTGGGAGTAGCCCATGGTGGCCCACCTCGTCGCCGGGGAAATGCCCGTTCCCGGAACGGAGGCGGCCGCTCGGGCCATGTCCAGCACGGAATGCGCCTCGGAGACCCCGGCGACGTAGGTCGGGGTGGCACCGGTGGTGTAGCCCTCGTAGTCGCTCACCACGACGCCCCAGCCCCGAGCCTGCAGCAGCGCGACCGATTCCAGTTCCTGCTCGGTCGAGGTGGCGAACTGCTTGGACGGCGCGCACTGCGGCCCGAGCCCCTGGGTGCCGACCGCGGCGTCGACCCACGGCCGGGGACCGGCGGCGACGGCGGCTGGTAGAAGCCCGCGGACGTGGCAGAAGCCACGGTCGGCCTTCCCGTCCGGAGCGCAAGACATGATCAGGACGCAGTACGACCGTGCCCCGGTATCGGCGCGCATGAACCTCGCACCCGTTCGGCAAATCCTTCTTGCAGGCGCCCGGGTTGACCGTGCCGGCCCTGGCCGGGGGAGCGCCTAGGCGCCCGGTGACGTCCATCCGCTTCCCCAACGGAGCCGGCGCCGACGGCGTCCTGGCGTGTCGGACGCCGGCATGGCGGCATTCGCGGGGAATACGCGTGGACCGCGACGCAGGTGCCGCTCTGCCGCGGCGACATCAGGGGTGACGCGCTGCGCGTTGAGGTTGCGGATGGTGCGTACCAGCCGGGCGACATCGGCTTCCGAGGCGGTCGCCATGGACGGCATCGCCTTCACGAACGCCGCCATCGCGTCGTCGTCGTCCAGTTCCAGCCGCGCCGGCAGCGCCACCCGCGCACAGCTGAAAGCCCGGTTCGCCATGCCACATCCTCCACTCGTCGGTCGACGAGCGCCCGGGTACCCACTGCCGTCCTCGGCGGAACGCGCCGGGGACCGGTTCACCTTGTGGTGTGCACCACGCTTCCCTGCTCACTGTGCATCACTGTGTCCGCGTCACCGGTCACCCGACATCGTGAACCAAGGCGATTCCGCGAGGATTTCGCGCACTCGATCCAGAACAATATGCCGCCATCCGACTGAACTCCCGCATCGCACCGCGACCTGCACGAGTGGCATTCCGTTCGAGCCGCGGTTTCCCTGGAATCGGCTGTTAGTTTCGCTGATGACGACGGGACTTCCCTCTTGGAGGAAAGATGAAGCGGTTTACGGCAGTCCTTTCGAGCACGGTGGCGGTCGCTGCACTGCTGGTGTCGGCCAGTCCCGCGGCCGTCGCCGCGACGGGCGAAGTCGTGGTCTTCACCACCGAAGTCGTCCCGCTGGACGTCCACGAAAACCCTCATGGCTGCTACCCGCTCCCCGAGGGAGCGCACGTGCTCGCCAACCGCACCGACCGGCCGGTGCGGGTTTACGGGACGCCCGAATGCTTCGGCAGCCCCATCCTCACCGTGAAAGCGAACTGGGGATCGCACGTCCCCCCGGCCGCGGCGAGCTTCCACGTCTGATCGGCAACCGTGCGCACACATTCCGACCGAGCTGAAAGGATGCACGTGTCCGTCGATCTCGTCGTCGTCGGGGTCGGGTACGTCGGCTTGCCACTCGCGGCCGCCGCCACCACCGCCGGCCTGTCGGTGGTGGGCTACGACACGTCTCCGGCGGTGCGGGAGCAGGTGGGACAGGGCCGGTCGCACGTGCCCGACGTCAGCGGCGCGCAGCTGCGGGCGTTGCGCGCGGACGGGTTCGCGGTGACCGGCGATCCGGCCGTGATCGCGCGGGCGGAGACGGTGGTGATCTGCGTGCCCACCGGCCTCGGGCCGGACGGCGGCCCGGACCTGTCCGCGGTGCGCGACGCGGCGGCCGCCGTGTCCGGCCACCTGCGTCCGGGCACCCTGGTGGTCCTGGAGTCCACCAGCTTCCCCGGCACCACCGACGAGGTGGTGCGGCCCATCCTGGAGCGCCGCGGTCTCGTGGCGGGGGAAGACTTCTCGCTCGCGTACTCGCCGGAACGGGTCGACCCCGGCAACCGGCGGTACGGCATCCGCAACACCCCCAAGGTCGTCGGCGGGCACACGCCACTGTGCGCCAAGCAGTGCGTCGCGTTCTACAGCCGCTTCGTGGACACCGTGGTCGTGGCACGGGGCACGCGTGAGGCCGAGATGGCGAAGCTGCTGGAGAACACCTACCGGTACGTGAACATCGCGCTGGTCAACGAGGTCACGATGTTCTGCGGCGAGCTCGGCCTGGACATCTGGGACGTGCTGCACTGCGCGGGCACCAAGCCGTTCGGGTTCGCCTCGTTCACGCCCGGCCCCGGCGTGGGCGGGCACTGCATCCCGGTGGACCCGCGCTACCTCCTGGACAAGGCGCGCCGCGCCGGGAGCCGGTTGGGCGTCGTCGAGGCGGCGCGCGAGGTGGACTCCGCCATGCCGTCCTACCTGGTGCAACGAGCGGCCCGGTTGCTCGCCGGCGCCGGCCTCGAACTCGCCGGCTCCACGGTGCTGCTGCTCGGCGTGGCGTACAAGGCCGGGGTACCGGACACGCGCGAGTCGGCGACGCTGCGGGTGGCGGCCGAACTGACCGCGCTCGGCGCGCACGTCCGCTACCACGACCCGGTGACCGGCCCCGTGCCCGAACTCGGACCACCGGTGTCCGACCTGGACTCCGCCCTGCGCGACGCGGACGTGACCGTCCTGCTCGTCGGGCACGGCGGTTACGACCTGAGCCGCCTGGCCAGGAACGCCCGGCTCCTGCTCGACGTCACGGGTCGCGTACCTGGGGAGGAGGTCCACCGCCTGTAGCAACCCGCGACCGGGGGTGGAGCCCCGGCCGCGGTCATGACACCGTCCGCATGCTGAAGGAGCACGCAGAAAATGACCACTGCTGTCAAGAACAAGCGCCTGGAACTCCGCTTCGACAAGTGGGACCGCAACGGCAACGGCCGCATCGAGCGGTCCGACCTGGAGGCGGAAGCCCGCCGGATCCTCGAGGCGTTCGGCGAGTCGCCGTCCACCCCGCAGGGCCGCGCCCTGGTGGAGTCGTTCACCGGCACCTTCGAGTACCTCGCCGAACGGGCCGGGGTCGGCCGCGACGGCGCGCTGGACCGCCGTCAGTTCACCGAAGTCATCGAGGCGGAGGTGTTCAAGGGGGGTGACGCCGGGTTCGGGCGCGTGGTGCGGCCGATGATCCAGGCGATCCTCAACGTGTGCGACACCGACGGCGACGGCGAGGTCAGCCCGGACGAGTTCGCCAAGTGGCTGGGCGCGGCCGGGGTGAGCCGGGCGAAGGCCGAGGAGTCGTTCCGTCTCATCGACACCAACGGCAACGGCTCGCTGACCGTGGACGAACTGGTCGCGGCGGTGAAGGCCTACCACTTCGGCACGCTGGACGTGCCGCTGCTCGGCTGAGGGGTTCACCCACGACGGACGGGCCCGGAGCATCTCTCCGTGGCCCGTCCGTCGTGGGTGCGGTCAGTGCGCGACGCCGGCGGGCCGGCTGAACCGCACGGTGCGCTCGGGGTGCATCCCGACCTCGGGTCCGGTGTGCGGCCGCGGCGTGGAGATGAGGATGTTGTAGTGGTTGGGGTGGTGGCACGCGTCGAACCCCAGCACCGTGCCGATCAGCTCGCCTTCCAGCCACACCTCGTCGCCGCGGTCGATCACCCCGGCGTCGTCGATCTCCACGAAGCCCAGGAACCCCACCCGATCGATCCGGTCCGCGGTCACCGGGTGGTCGGTCGTGACGAGTTCGTGCACCTCCCCCTGGCGGACGCAGCGGCTGGCGAACGGCTCCAGGCGCATGCCGCGGTCGTCGCGGCGGTGCACGAGCACCTTGACCACCCGGCTGTGCACCGCGCGCTTCGGCCCGTCCTCGATCACGTGTTCTCCCTTCGGTACGCCTCGTCCACCAAGGCCAAGGCGGCCAAGCCACCGTCGGCCCACGCGCCGCCGGCGGCCACGGCACGCGCGAAATCCCGGAGCACACCCTCGTATTCGTGCCACAGCGAGCCCTTGAAGCCGTCGTGCCCGGCGAGCATGTCCGCCCGCAGCTCACGGCCGTCGGCGAGACGTGCGGTCACGTCCTTCACCTCGCCCGGGTAGGACCAGTCCAGCTCCACCCGCACCGGCGCCCTCCCCCGCGCCGTGAGCACGGCGTGGCGGTCGATCCCGGCCGCGTCCCGGCCGACGCGCGCTTCGCACAGCCGCAGCGGACCGGCGAACAGGCGCGCCACGTCGAGCGCGTTGGGGCCGTTGTCGGCCACGCAACCACCGCCGGACCGGGCGGCGTCGAGGTACCAGCGGTCGGTTCCGACGTGCTCCTCGATGCGTTCGAAGTACCGCACGGTCACCGATTCCAGCGGCCGGCCGTCCACTTCGGCCAGCAAGGCGAGGACGTTGTCGTTGTACCGCCGGTGGAACGCGGTGAACAGCGCCCCGTCACGTGCGCGGGCCGCCGCCGCCAGCTCGCGGCCGCGCGTCAGATCGATGTCCAGCGGCTTCTCCACGCACACCGGCAGGCCCGCCTCGATCGCGTCGAGGCAGATCGCCGCGTGCGCGTCGTTCGGCGCGGTCACCACCACGGCGTCCACCAGGCCGGCGGCCAGCATCGCCCGGTGGCCGGAAAACGCCGGCACCGCATGGCCGACGCGGGCCTCGGGGCGCGGATCGCACACGGCGGCCAGTGCGAACCCGGCCAGCCGGTCGATCGCGGCGAGGTAGAAGCGGGAGATGACGCCGAGTCCGACCACCCCCAGCCGGATCACCCCGCGGCCCGCAGGGTCGAGGCGAGCAGCTCCTCGTACAAGCCGGCGGGCAGCGGCACGCCGTGCGTCCGCCGCCATGCCGCCCGTTCCCCTTCGTGCCAGCCCGGGTAGACGACCGGGCGGCGCGGGTCGGCCGGCGGGCAACCCAGAAGTGCGGAGAACAACGCGTCGGCGTCGTCGGCGAAGCCCGTCCGCAGCCGCGCGGGCGCGATGGCGAGCGCCATGACGCCGATGTCGTCGTCGGTGTCCCCGGCCCGCACCGGGCCCAGCGCGGCACCGGACACCAGTGCCGACAGCGCTTCCACCAGCAGCCCGAGTCCGAAGCCCTTGTAGGCACCGGTCCGCGGGGCGCTGCCCAGCCACAGCAGGTGGCCCTCGCCCCGGTCGTAGGCGGCCGGGTCGGTGACCGGCGTGCCGTCGTCGGCGGCCAGCCACCCGGCGGGGATCGGCTCGTCCGCCCGCGCCGCGGCCCGGACCCGGCCGGTGGGCACCACCGTCGTGGACATGTCCAGCACGAACGGGTGCCGGTCGCCCGCGGGGCAGGCCAGCGCCAAGGGGTTGGTGCCCAGCACCTTCGCCAGGCCGCCCGGTGGCCGGGCGATGACCTGGCCACCGCAGTTGGACGTGACCAGGCCGATCACGCCCCGGTCGGCGGCGCGGGCGGCGTGGAACCCCGCGCACCCGATGTGCGTGGCGCCGCGCAGCGACACCACGCCGACGCCGTACCGCCCGGCGCGCGACACGGCGAGGTCCATCGCCTGGGAGGCCGACCACAGGCCGAGGGTGCGGTGGGCGTCGGCCAGCACGCAGGCGCCCAGATCGGTGAGGATCTCCATGTCGGCCGCCGGATCGGCGCGACCGGACGCCAGCAGCGGCAGGTACAGCCGGGTGAGGTTGACCAAGCCGTGCGAGGTGACGCCGGTGAGGTCCCCGTGCACGAGCGCCCGGGCCGCGGTATCGGCGCGGTCGGGCGGGACGCCGCGGCCGGTGAACACCCCCGCCACGGTCGAGACCAGTTCGGGGTAGGGCACGACGACGTTCATCGTCCTCCGTTGCGGGCGAAGCGCGTGACCAGCTCGCACACCACCGCCGAGAACCGGTCCAGTTCCTCGACGTGGGCGTGTTCGCCGCGCGCGTGGGCGTTGTTGGTTTCCAGCGATCCCGGCCCCAGCACGGCGGTCCGGGTCCCGGGCACGTCGGCCAGCCAGATCGCGTCACAGGTGAAGCCGGGCTCGCCGGCCGGCCAGGGCGGCGCGATCCCGTCCAGGTCCGGCACGTCGTGGTCGCGCAGCGCGGGGAGGCCGCGTTTGCGCCACTCCAGCGCCGTGATCGCGGAGGCGTCGACGGCGGTGCGGCGGAACGGCTGGGTGCCCCGGAAGCGCTCGGTGAACTCCACCAGACCGTCCCGCAGCCCTTCCTCCAGCGCCCCGGTCAGGACCGCGGCCGACTCGGCACTTCCGTAGGACAGGTTCAACAGCAGTTCGCCGGAGCCGTAGACGCGGTTGTGCAGCCGTCCCGTGTGCAGGCCCGCCACGCACACCCAGCCGTCCGGAACGCACCCTGCCAGCACCAGCGCGAGGTGCTGGGCCAGGAACCCGAGCAGCACCGTCGCGTTGTGCCCGGCGTGCGGCTCGTCGTCGATCGCGTCTTCGCCGCGCACGACGACGGCCGCGGTCATGGCGGCGGTGCAGCGCGGCAGGCAGCGCAGGCCGGTGGGTTCGCAGAACACGTTGAGCGTGCCGTGGAAGCCCGCCTCCACCAGCGGCCGGGTGCCGTAGACGCCCATCGCGCCGCCCTCCTCGCCGGAGACGGCCTGCACGAGCACGCTGACGTCGCGGCCCACCGCCGGATCGCGGGCCGCCTCCCGCAGGCCCGCCAGCAAGGCCACCGCGGGGCCCTTGGCGTCGATCGCGCCCCGGCCGTGGAACCGGACGCCGTCGAACCCCACCGGCTCGACCGGGGCGACCGTGTCCAGGTGCACGTTGAACATCACGGCCGGCTCGGCGTGGCCCAGCCGCAGCACCAGGCTCGGCTGGCACTCCAGGAAGCCCGGGTCACGCCGCACCGCCTCGCGCACGACGGCGGGGACATCAGCCCGCCGGATCACCTCCGGCGACGCGGGCCCCAGGTGCGCGGTGTGCATGCCGAACGCGTGCGCGGCCCCGGCGTAAGCGTGCACGGCGTCCCACAGCCGCACCTCGCCGTCGGTTTCCAGCGGACCCGCGGTGGGCGTGCGCAGCAGCTCCAGCAGCAGGTCGCGATCCGGGGCGATCACCGCAACAGCCCGGCCAGCGCCCGCCCCGCGCGCACGAACGCCGCCGCCGCGCCCTCCGCCGGCCGGTCCGAGCGGTGCGGCTGGAGCGCCACGTGCGGTTCCAGCGACCACGCCCCGGCATAGCCGGCCGAGCGCAGCAATCGCACGCAGTCGCGCACGCGCGCCTCGCCCGTGCCGGGATCGACGAACGCGGTGCCCCGGGCGTCTTTGACGTGTACGTGCGCGACGTGAGGCGCGACGCGCCGCAACACCTCGTAGCCGTCGTAGCCATGGGCGACGGGGTTGCCCGTGTCGAACAGCAACCGCAGCGAGGAGCCGTTCACCGCGGCCAGCAGCTGCAGCATCCGGCCGGCGTCCGAGGCGGCCCACCCCGAGCAGTTCTCGTGCAGCAGCACGACACCGGCGGCCTCGGCGGCCCGGGCCAGCGCCACCACGCGGTCGAGCACCCGCGCGCGCCAGCGGTACTCGTCCAAGCCGTCGTTGGGATAGGACATGATCCGCACGTAGCGGGTGCCCAGGACGGCGCACTGCCGGGCCAGCACGGCCAGTTCGGCCAGGTCGTCCGCGAACGGCGCGGTGATCGGCCGGGCCCAGCCGCCGATCCGCGACGCCACGCACACCACCCGCACGCCGTGGCCGGCCAGCGTCGAGGCCACCCGGGCGAAGTGCCGCTCGTCCAGGTCGGCGACGGCCAGCCCGTCGACGGTGCGCAGTTCGACGGCCGACCAGCCCAGCTCGGCGAGAACGGCCAGCTGGCCGGCCAGGTCCGGGGCCGCCTCGTCGGTGATGCCGGCCAGGACGGCGTCGCCGGCGTGCCGCGGGGATGCGGTCGCCGCGGCCTCAGAGCGCACTGACGGCCACCGGCACGTGACCGGCCGGGACCACCGGCTCGGCACTGATGTTCTTGGCCACCGACAGCAGCCTGGCCACGTCGCAGGCGACGGAGAAGCTTTTCGCGTGCTGGTCCCGGCTGCCCTGGAACAACCGGTAGGCGTAGATCATCCACTCGGTGAGCGAGTCGTCCCGCAGGACCTGGTGCTCGCGTCGGCCGTCCACCGTCACGGTCAGCTGGGAGTAGGGGTCGTCGGAGCTGACCGCGTAGTGCCCGACCGCCGTACCGTTTTCGAACCGCAGCACGACGCGCCGTTCCCGCACCGGGGACGTCAGATCCGACTCGATCTCCGTGCGCGTGCCGTTGGTGTGCCGCAGCCCCACCCGGGCGCCACCCATGCGGGGCACCCGCGTCTTGCCGACCACCAGGTCGGTGCCGGAGGCGTGGGTGACCCGGGCGTTGCCGGCCAGGCGCAACGCCAAGCCCACGCCGTGCGGCAGTTCGACGTCGAACGCCGTCCGGTGCGACGTCGTGGTCAGCGAGCGCCGGAATCGCGGCTTGTTCTGCACGAGCGTGATCGAGCGCGGCTCGCCCAGCCGCCCGTCCCGCCCCAGCGCCGTCAGCCGAGCGGTCAGCGAACTGGTCAGCCACGGCTCGACGACGGCGATCCGCAGTCCGTGTCGCCGGCGCAGCTCGATCACCCGGGACAGCTCGTCGGTGTCGATGGCCAGCGGCTTCTCCACCACCAACCGCCGGAACCCCAGTCCCGCGAGTTCGGCGAGCACGTCGGACCGGCTTTCCGGCGGCGTGCACACGTGCGCCACGGTCCGCGCCGGGTCCACTTCCGCCGCGGCGGACGCCAGGCTTTCCCGGACGATCAGCCCCGGTCTCCCGGGCGGCGTCCGCCACGGGTCGCAGCCCACGACCGGCTCGTCGTCGAACAACTGCGGCGCGGCGGCACGAGCGCCCGCGAGCACCGGGAGGTGCAGCTGCGCGCCCGCTCGTCCCAGCCCCACCAGAAGTGTCCGCAACACCGATCACCGTCCATTGTGGATTGAATATCGCCCGCGTCACCGAAAGGCGATCCGATTCGCAATGAGTTGAGATTTCACGGTTCCGGCGACGCTTGTCAACACCGCCTTCTCCTAGTTGACCAAGAAGAGTGA